>JAJZLM010000004.1 GCA_021850635.1 Nanobdellota archaeon | reverse complement strand
AGCGGATCGTCATATTCTGGCGTGACCGTAGTAAGCTCATCTTAAAATAAACCAAATAATTAAGTGGGCCCGAAAGGGCCCTTTTTTATTTTTTGGCTTTTTCTTCTATTTATAATCTATCAAATGTATTTAATTCTCTAGGATATAGTCTTCTGAATGGCGGCTTATAAGGTATGAAGATAACACTTAGGAAAGAGCAAAAAGAAAGAAAAAAGATAGACAAGTGGATACTTTTTTCTGTGGTCATGATAGGGGTAGCCATAGGAGTAGGCTATGCTATATCTGTCTCGATAACTTCTGCTAACGCGGCACAGCAACTCAATACTCTTGGTATAGAGTGTGCAGCATATGGCAGTCAACTTACTAACTATTTCGCAGCCAACTCGACTACGTGCCTAAGTAATGTCAATGCATCGTTAAATTCATCTAGAGTGTGTGGAGCAGTGTTCTACTGCTATTATTCACAGAACTGCGCTTACGCAGCGCCAGTAGTGCAAAATGCACTGAGTTGCCTGTGCGATGCAGCGACTAGCACTCAAGTAGTTGTAAGCGGGCTCTGTCTGAAGCAGTCTTTAAGCTGAGTATGACGGATCCAAAGGAAATAGGAATATCCTCGGCGTTCATTACAGACGGAAAATTTGAAGGCAAGCTGTTCACAGAAAGAAAAGATTTCATAGTACAGGAGATAGGATTAGACGGAAAGACTCTAAGTATAGAGAACAGCGGCGAATCATCCGAGGAGATGGGGAAGCAAAAGAGCTTTCTTGCGGCTACATTAGTAAAGGATGGGCTGTCAACTCACGAAGCACTAAGCATACTTTCGAGAGAGAACAATCTTAACATAAGGAGGATAGGGTACTTAGGTAACAAGGACAGGAACGCTGTAACTTCACAAAGGCTGAGTTTTTTCAAAGTCATGCCTAATCGCTTGAAGAAAGAATACCGGAAGATGTTCCTTAAAGACCTTCAATACAGCGATACAGGCTGTAAGATAGGAGAACTCCAAGGCAACCATTTCATCGTAAGGATACGGGAATTCAAAGGATTCGAAAGGCTGGATTCGTTTATCTCCGAGGTTGTGAACAAAGGAGTGCCGAATTTTTACGGACCGCAACATTTCGGTGCTTCCGCACTAAATATACAAATATCAAAAGATATACTGTCCAAGGATTTCAAAGCTGCCGTTGATAAATATCTATTCGCCGAAAGGAGCGAGAGCAGCGCATTTGCAGAGAACAGACTCATCTTAGCGCAAAAATTCCGTAATCGCGTGATTGGAGATTCTGAGCAGCATGACGATACTAGTAGTGGAGTGGACAGTTTCCTTGGGATGCGCACAGAAAGAGACATGATACAACATTTGATAGCAAACAAGCACGATTATATAGGTGCTTTGAGAATAATCCCAAAATACCTGAGATTACTGATACTTCAGTCGTTCCAGTCCTACGTTTTCAATCTGTCGATAAGCGAGTCCATAAAGAAGGATTCGCTTAAGGAATATCTGCCGACAATAGGATACGACATGGAAAACAACGGAGCGGACAAAGATGCACAGGGATTAGTTATGTCGGTTATGCAGAGCCAAGGCATAAGCGATCCAACTGCCCTGTGGATAAAGGAGATGCCCGAAGTTAGCCTGAAAAGCTTCATTAGGCCGTCTAAAACATATCCAAAGAACGTAAGCTACGTGAGAGAATATGATGACTTGGTGCTGTCCTTCGATCTAGACAAAGGCGCATACGCAACGATATTTCTATTTGAAATGTTTAAGCGCTTCTGACAAATCAGCTTTTTATACGAGATTGTCCATTATTATAAGAATGGATGCTACTAAAATAGGCGAAATGGTGTTTCTTTTTGTAGTGCTGTTGTCCTCTTTCTTCTGGCTTTTCATGTATTTTGATATAGGTGAAAAGAAAGAGAAAGCCAGGCATATAAGCCGTTATCGCTCTGTGGCTATATTGATACCAGCTATAAGGGAAGGCAAATTCATAAGGAGAACCATCCTCTCAGTACTTAATTTGAAATATCCACATGAAAAGTATACTATATATATAGCATTGAATAAGAGTTCCACAAAGGAAACGATAGACACAGCACACTCGGTAGAGAGCGCCAGAGTCAAAGCAATACAATGCCCTATGAATGGGAAATCAAAGGTTATGAACTACGTGCTTAAGCACTTTATAAAAGAGGATCTTTTTGTGGTCCTGGATGCAGATACATTAGTGGACGACAAGTTATTGCTGAGATCCGTGCCGTTCTTTGATGATGAGAGAGTCGGGGCAGTAGTTTCAGCCGTGAAAGTCCTAAATCCAAAAACCGTAGCGGAAAAACTCCAGCACTATGAGTACCTTCTGTCTATAATCTCGAGGAAAGTGTTAAGCGCCATGGCAGGGCTGCTGGTAACGCATGGAGCAGGATCAACATTTAGAACATCCACCATAAAGAAACTAGGGTATTTTGATGATAGCGGCAATCCAACTGAAGACCTTGAGATAGGGCTTAGATTGATAACAAATGGATATCTAGTCGAGGCGGACCCAAAAGCAATATCCTACACTATAGCGCCTGAAAACTTCAGGGCTTTGTTTGAACAGAGGAAAAGGTGGTACTCAGGGTTTTTTGTGAACATAATAAAATATAGGAAAAGCTTCTTCAGCAAGGACAACGCACGGCTCGGCTTCTTCGTGCTTCCATTAGTTTTTTTGTCGATGGTGTTGGGTATTGTGGCTATAATCGCTATAAGTGTCCCAGCATACAGTTTCATACTAAACGAGTATCTGCTTGTATCGAACACTAACATAGGATTCGCGCTGTCGAATCAGATAAGTGCGGTGCCGTTCGGCATAAGCCAAAACTTCATACTCGGTATAGCTGCGTCGGTGTTGGGTATAATAGCGATATATTATGCACTGAATTACAGCGGGATAAAGCTTAACAAGTATAAAGACACTGCAGGAGTGCTAGGCTACATAATATTCTATTCGTTTTTCTTATCGTTCGTTTGGCTGTACGCAGCGGTGGCACTGGCTGTGACTAGGAGAGGTTACGTATGGAAAATCGCTACATAATGTTCACTTTTGCGATACTAGCTTCGCTCATGGTCATAGCAATAGTTATGCTGCTATCACAGTATATGAGTTACAACAACCTGTCACAGGTGTCGCAGAGTCTTCAACAGGCCGAAGAAAACCTCCAAACTCTGCAAGTGCTGTCGCTTTTGGGCAACTCGAACTCTACGTCAAACTGCGGAATACTCACGGCAGGCCTAGGGACACTGTCCACACAGCTGTCACAGATAGGTTCAGAGGTGCAGGCAGCCGATATGGAGAATCAATCCGGAGCTCAGTACGTAAACCTCGTCAATCAACTGAGCTATGCAAGGATAGAGTATTGGCTACTTTCACAGAGAATCAATTCGCAGTGCGGTGGAAAGCTCACCACTGTCCTAATATTTTATAAGCCACAGAACTGTGAGTATTGTGTACTGGAGACTAGCGAGCTTTCATATCTGCAAGGTATAGACTCTAACTTGACGTTCGTAGGACTCGATGGCGAATGGAATCTCCCTGTAGTACAGGCTGTAGTGTCCTCTTATAATCTTAGTTCGTCAGATTATCCAGCTATAGTGATAAACGGCAAATATGTCGTTAAAGGGTACCTTACGTCAAATCAGCTTCTGTCGGTGCTCTGTAGCCACATGAACAGTACGGCTTTCTGTAATGGCTCTATCTAAAGTGATTCTAACTGAGCAGCGTGGGACTTGGCTATGAACCTAAGCTCCCTCAAAGCCTTTTCTCTATCTTCTGCAGCAAGCTCCTGCGTACGAGTATTTTCAAGATTATGCTCAGATTTCGCTAGCCAATAATGATACTTTGACAATTCATCGTCAGCTTTCCTGGGTATAACGTGGAAATGCAAGTGGTTTATGCTTTGACCGGCATCCTTTCCTTCCTGTAAAGTGACGTCGAATTGATAGGCGTCTGCGAACTTTAAGGCTATAAATACTGTTTTTCTGATGAAAGACATGATGTTCTTTTTCTCTTCTTCATCCAGAGACAGCAGACCATTGACGTGCCTCTTGGGTATGACTAAGGAGTGACCTCTAGTTACGGGCCGTATATTGTATATAGCCATGAACAGATCGTCCTCATAGAACTTATTTGAATCTATATTAATAACGTTACAGAACATGCATTCCATACAAGATTACTGTATACCAACTTTAATAAACTAACCTATAATCTTATGCAGGGGGTAGACCCTTTCTCTCGCGTATCTGTTTCAATACTTGAGGGTAGAGTTCTTTAGGTACCTTTTTGAATTTTTCACCAGACAACGACCAAGATCCCCTTCCTTCAGTGTTTGAACGCAATTCGTTCGTGAAGTCGAAAGAAGACGCGACAGGAAGGTCAGCTATCATAACCGCCTTGTCGCCTTCTTCTTTTATATCATCGAGTATGCCACGCTTTGATTGTATGAGTGCACTGACGTTACTTAGGAAATTCATAGGGAGATCTACTCTTATAATCTGTATAGGCTCGAGCAGCGAAGGGTTTGCCGCTAGCATAGCATCCTTTATAGCGTCCCTTACAGCTGGTATGACCTGAGCAGGACCTCTATGTATAGCGTCCTCGTGCAGCACAGTGTCGGTTAGGACGACTTTAACCCCTCTTACTTCCTCTTTAGCTTGCGGTCCCGTCTTCATCACTTCGTTGAAAGCTTCCACGCACATCTCTATGATTTCACCTATATGTATGACTCCTTTTGTTGCCTCTATGAACATGTTATCGCCATAGAACGCCGCTATGCTTTTTACTTCTTCCCTTGACATTCCTGCAGCCATCAATCTCTCCAGCTGCTCAGGGGTTATAGTTTTGACCCTGCCAGACTGTATATCCAGTTCATCTAGAGCAGCATCCACTTCCGGAGACATAGGTTCGACGTATATGTAGAACCTATTGTGCTTGTTTGGCGACTTTCCCTCCATAACCGGACTTCTTGAGCTTATACTCTCCTTGTAGACCACTATAGGTTGGGAGCTTACTATATCTAGCCCATACGTTCTTTTGAGTTTGTCTTCGACTATCTCTAAGTGTAGAGTCCCGAGTCCAGCGATAAGGTTCTCACCTGTTTCGTGATTTATAGACACTTTTAAGGTTATGTCTGATATCGCGATATCACGCAGTGCTTGGATGAGTTTAGGCAAGTCTTTAGGATTTTTTGGCTCTATAGCTTTTACCATGACTGGCTGCAGTATGTGTTTTACCGGCTCGAAAGGAGTTACGTTCTCTAACGAAGACAGTGTTTCACCAGCAACTATGTTCTTAAGACCGGCCATCCCTATCTGGTTACCAGCCGTCGCAGAATCCACCTGGAATTTATGTGGGCCTTTCCAAATGTATATCTGTTGCACTTTGTTTATCTGTTTGTTGTTAACCAAGAATACATCTTCTCCTTTTGTCATCTTACCTGAGAATATCCTCCCTACAGCTACTTCACCCGCCTGAGGATCCATTTCTATATTTGTAACTGAAATCATAAGAGGACCGTTTATATCACACTCTAGCAGTGATTTGCCCAGATCACTGTTTGTATCTCCGTGCCATATCACAGGTATCCTGTATTTTTGCGCTTCTATGGGACTAGGTAAATGCTGTATAACCATGTTGAGAAGTACTTTATGGACAGGCGAGCGTCTTGCAAGCTCCTTTATCTTTTCTTTGTCTACTGATGTGTAAGCATCGTAGATGTCCTTGAATGACAAACCAGTTTCCTTCATTCTGTCTATTGACAAAGCCCAATTATCCCTCGATGCACCGAAGGCGACTGTGTTGTTCTGCACACTCACCTGCCATTTTTCCTTCATCTCCGTGGGTGCCAAGTCTTTTATGAAAGAGTTTATCTGGAGTATAAGTTTTATCAGGTGTTTCTGCATGTCTTCAGGAGAGAACCTGAGTTCTGTTATGAGTCGGTCTATCTTGTTTATGTACAGTATAGGCTTTACCTTGTCCTTTAATGCCTGTTTTAGTACCATCTCCGTTTGTGGCATAACCCCTTCGACAGAGTCCATGACAACTATTGCTCCGTCTATTGCCCTGACGGCGCGTGTAACATGTCCACCAAAGTCAACGTGTCCAGGTGTGTCTATTAAGTTTATCAAGTATTCATCGTTTTCCTTCAATTCGTAGACCATGTTTACGTTTGAGGATTTCACTGTCATCTGTCTTTCCTGTTCTATCTTCTCGGAATCCAAGTAAAGTTGTTTACCTGCCTTTTCTTCAGACAGCATACCGCATCCAGCCAATAAACTGTCACAAGTAGTAGTTTTACCGTGGTCTATGTGGGCGATAACACCCATGTTCCTTATCCTGTTTTGCTGGGTCATCAGTCTTACGACTTTCTCGGTTACAGATTCCTTTTCTGGCATTTTTAGACATACACTTTCTTCTATATATAGCTATACCTATCTGCGTTTTTCCAGTGATATGGAAACGAATAAATAGAAAGGATTCATATAAAGACTATGGTAAGAGATGTCGGCTACAAAACTGTACCAATAGCAGGTATAGACGATCCAAATAATTCATTTCTCAAGAGAACAGATGAATATCCTATAACAGGCGAGCATAGCGGTCACAAGGTACGAGCGGAAGGAAAAGAGCGTATGGATGCAGATGGCAAGCCGTACCCTACAAAATTTGGGATACACGGTACGTCCGTCGGAGTTGATTGGGAAGCCTGTGTGGCGGATGGAGTATGTATGGATGTGTGCCCCGTAGATGTTTTTGAATGGTTTTTGAATCCTGGGCACAAAGGAACAGGCAACGATAAAGTCCTGCAGCAGGGATCAGACGACTGGAACAAGTACCGCAGTGACAAATCAGACCCTATTCGTGAGGCTGACTGCATATTCTGTATGGCATGCCAGCAGTCCTGTCCAACAAAGGCCATACTGATAACTTCTCCTTAGAAAAGGTTATCACGCGCGGAAATCATGGTAGACGTGCATAGATTCTGCTTCAGATACTGCTATACAGGAAACTATAATAAATGTAGAATGCTTGGATTTCGAGTAAGACGCAGAGGTAGCGAAGCCCGGTCAAACGTGCTAGCTTCAGGGGCTAGTGGCTTAGGCCTTCGGGGGTTCAAATCCCCCCTTCTGCAATCCCTAATTATCAATACACTCTAGAAAAACAAATGAGTATATAGAAGAACCCTCATATTAAGATATGGAATACAAATGCAATATATGTGGATTGCATTATAGAAGTGAGGAGCTCGCGAAAGAGTGTTATGACTGGTGCTCTAAACATGACAGTTGCAAACTAGAGGTAGCTGAAAAATCTATAGAAGCAATGGAAGCTAGAAAATATAGGCAACTCTCACCCTAAGTTTATTTTTTCTTTGCCTAATACTAACTCTGCGCCGATTACAGCCGTAGTAAGAGAAAGTAGGAACATAGCAGAAGGGAGAAGGTAGACATATAACCTGAGCGCGAAAACTATGGACAAGTCTATAAGTGCTATGGAAGCAATCAGTAATCCTATAGGTAAAAACGACTTTCCAAACAACTTGTAAACACACAATAATTCCATCAAAGAGTAGATGCTCCAGACTGCGGCGATAACTATCAAGTAGCTGACTCCTGCGTATTCACTTAGACTTAACAGCACAGTTTGCATAGACGCGTAAACTGTGAACAGCACAAAAATCACTATCCCTAATGGAATTAGTGCTAGAGCTGTTACTAGGTAGACTAAGTTTCTATCTATGGATCTTCTATATGCAGATAGCCATAATCTGCTCCTCAGAACCAGACTTCCAAAAAATATAGGCACTAATATAAGAGTCCAGAACAAAGACGCAATCGGCGTTGCTATTATCTCCAATAACATTATACCTATCCCTATTGTTACTGCGCTCGACAGAAAGAACCCAGAGCTTCTAACTATTCTTATCATTTCCATTGTCATCAGTGTTCTCCTTCCTTGTACCGCTTTCCATGGAGTCGTCCGTAGATTTGCCTATCAGTTTAAGTATATCTGCCTGCAACTTGTAAGGTTCCTTTACTCCACCCATTATGACTGGCGGTCTAGAATCCATCTGCATCACAATAATGACTTTACCTAGTTTCAATACTCTCTCAAACAGTCCTAAATCAACATTTACGTCCTCTATCTTTGACGGCAGCAAAACGCTCGACCTTTTGTTTATTATTCCTTCTTTTATCACTATTTTTGAAGATGTTATTATATACTCACGGAAATAAACTTTCAGTTCGCCGTACAAAATATATATGAATCCTACAATTGCTAGCACAGTAGGTACTATAGGTATATAGCCCCAGAAATAACCCGATAGAGATAGTCCTACTCTGTTTCCTATATCTGATATGGACAAGAATCCCTTGAATACGTCAGAAAGTACCACAAAACTAATTATTGACAGCACTAGCATAGCAGCGCCGATCCAGAATGATCTTTCTATTAGGACAGATGATTTTCTATAGCTTATGGTTTTTTCGTCTGGCAACATGACGTCTTTGTCCATGCTACTATCTAAACAACATAAAGTTATAAGGTTAAGTTTAGTCACACTGTTAATGTACATTGATGTTCTAGAGGTCATTTGTATTCTAGCTTCGCATTTTCTATAAGTAAGTAGCCGCTTTTTGCTTTTTTATCCCAAATTTTTTTAGACTCTGTTATTGTTATTCTTTTTTTGAAGATGGGGCAATCTACGACAAAGCTTTCATATTCTCCACCTTCGCCGGCTATATTTATCCCGTACTTACTATTCAACTCTATCAGCTTATCTATGCTATCTGTATTTAGTTCTCTACCTAGCCATTCATCATCCAGACCATCGGCAGCTACTCCGGTGAAAATCGCCTCGAAACCATCTCTCACCAGTTCCTTAACGTACTGTCCTTGGTCAACACCCCATATCGGAGCAAAGCTCTTCAATCCTAACTCAGAACATATGCGGTCTATCCTAGATTTTTGGTAGCTACTTGCTATTGCTCCGCTAACTATGCCGTCTATATCTCCCTTTATGGAGTAAAATATGTCTTTTAGCTCTTCAACTTCCTTTTCCTTTTCGCCTGAGACTCTTTTGAACACTTGCGGTATCTCGAGTGCTTCGGACTGCAGTTTGGTCCACTCTATATCAGGCACATGGAACATATAACTGTCATCTCTATCCGGTGATATAGTTATCAGATACTTTATTTCGTGCCCTTCTTTAAGCGACTTGTATATGGAGAATGTACTGTCTTTTCCACCACTAAAAACCGCAGCTAATTTCATATTATTTATGGTATCTTACTATTTTTCGTAACTCAGATTTTAAGAAAGTTTCAGTACTGTTATTGATTATCTCTATATCTGACATCCTTCTTGTCTTGTTTAAGTCGAACATCTTTATCTCTCTTGCGTCGTGTCTTAGGAACTCAGCGTAAGATTTTGGAGAGTCTACGCGTTTCCTTTTCACCAAGCGTGCATATCTAATTTTTCTTGAAGAGCGTATGAATATGTTTATGAAGTCACCATCGAACTTGTTTCTGTAAAATAATACATCGGAAGGGAGTCTTATTCCGGGTATGACTATTTTTTCTTTGCCAGATTTTAGTATCCTTCTATAGCATAGCTCCATTATATAATCGTCTCCATATTCTTTTCTTAGATCCGCTTGTATATCCTGTTGTGCTTCGCGAGTTATGTTTTTATTGTGTCTTTTTAGAAGGTCCCTTATAATATCTCCTGGGGAAACCTTGTAGAAATGATGTTCCTTTACGAGAAGGTCTGCAACGAAATCTTTTCCGCCCCCAGGGAGTGAGCTGAGCCCTATTATCATATGGGGGGATACGCTTTTCATAATCAGAATAGCATCCACCAGATTAAAAACTTAGGTTATCCGCGTTTTCTGCTTATAGCGCACTTAACTACTTAAGTCGTATAGCATCTAGAACATGCGGTGCAACAGTCTCTATTCTAAATCTCTTTCTAAGGTAATGGGATAATTCTAGTATCTTACTTTCTTCTCCGTGGTTTAGTATGATTTTCCTTGGCTTTGGCTTCATGTCATGTATGTATCTCTCTAGCTGGTCCCGATCTGAGTGTCCTGAGAACCCCTCTATCGAGAATATTAAAGAGCTGACGGAGAAGTGTCTCACTTTTCCATTTAGTTCTATGTCTACTTCTCTGCCTCCGTTTTGTAGGGTTCTTCCAAGCGTTCCAGCTCCTTGGTATGAAACTAAGACCACTGCATTTTTGTCGCTTTCACAAAGGTTCGCGAAGTAGCTAACCGACGGTCCGCCATTCATCATACCAGACGTTGCCAGTATGACGGCTGGTCCGCCTGACAGCACTTGCTGGCGTTCTTCTTCGCTGACAGTGTGTCTGAATATTGGAGACAAGAACGGGTTGTTGTTGTGCTCTACTATCCTTCTTTTGGTTTCTGTGTTCATGAACTCAGGATATACTGTGTATATAGCTGTCACATCCCACAACATTCCATCAACTACTACAGGTATTTCAGGCAACAGACCATAGCGCTGCCATTCTTCTATCAGCAACATTAGTTCTTGGGCTCTGCCGACCCCTAAAACCGGCACAAGAACCTTGCCGCCCTTAGCTACGGTTTTTGTTATTATGTCTAAGAAGAACTGCTCGGCTTCTTCACGCGATGGCTGTTGGTCTCTGTCGCCACCGTATGTGCTCTCCATTATTATTGCTTCTGCCCGTTCGAATGTATTATCTGCGCGGTTAAGTGTTTTTGAGGCTGCATATTTGAAGTCTCCAGTGTATACTATGTTATAAAAGCCGTTGCCGACATTCGCGTGTATCATCGAAGAACCTAAGATGTGCCCAGAATTATGCAGAGTTATCCTTATATCTGAAGTTATATCCGTCACTTCCTTGTAATTTATTGGTATAGAGTATTTCAACATTTCTTTTACGTCGGCTACATCGAACAATAGCTTAGAATTGGTTTTGTTCCCGAGGGAAATGTAATCTAAGTGAAGAAGCGTCATTACGTCCCTAGTCGGAGCGGTGCAGTAAACTGGTCCTTTATATCCGTATTTGTATAACACCGGCAAAAAGCCGCAATGGTCCAGATGGCTGTGGGTTATTACTACAGCGTCCAGTTTTGATATGTCGAATTCAGGGGCGTCTATTCTAGGAGCAAGTTCCCTCTGGTTGCTTACATCGACCCCACAATCCATTAGAACAGAACTGAAAGGAGTCTGTAACAGCACAGCGGACCTTCCCACATGTCTGAATCCTCCTAGCGCGCTGATTCTTACCCAGTACTTGTCGGTAACTTCTAGGTTAGAGTTGTATATCTTTTCCCCTATGGAATTCAGCAGCTTCCTTCTAAACTTTGAGTTTGCATATAGCATCTCTCTTATAGCTTTTACAATATCGGATTTTATTATGGGATATCTGCTAAGCGACACAGACCATCCAGTTTTTTCCTTTATTTCGTTCATAAGCCGCCTACTGTCGGCCGTAATAGCCTCCGGTCTAAGGGCTTCTATGGACACTGTGCTCCTCTCTTTATCGAACCATATCTCTTTTATGTCAGCTTCATCGCCAGCTATCTTATTTATAATCTTTTTTGATTCTTCTCCGTCCTCTAATAATGACGGATCCAACCTGACTTCAACTCTTTTCCTCTCCTTGTTGACTATTGACTTGATTAGCTCGGAGCTATTAAGAAAGAAGTTCTTGTTCTTTGTGTATATTATAACATTCGATACTTCGAAGTTTATGTCTTCTATAAGTGAGGAATCCCCAATTAATTCTTCTATTTCTTTTTTTATGTCGGTCATAAAACCTCTCGATAAACAGGATTAATTTTAAGGTTACTTGGATAGAATCTTACTCATATCAGCTTCGGTGAGTTTTCTGTAGCCTTTTTTATCGACTATCACTATGTCTATCCCGTTTCCGGTGAAAACATCTCTTCTGGTCGAGGCTGCTATAGATTTATGTGCAAGCTTTATAGCCTCTTCTTCTGTCATGTTATCCTTATATTCAGCTTCCATTACACCTAGTGATATAACACTACCACTACCTATCGACGTGTATTTGTCCGGTATTTTCGAACCTGCAGTGTCAAGAATATAAAGTTCAGGTTTTGTATCGTACCCTCCAACTATAAAAGCACTGCCTATCAGTCCCATTCTATTGTTAAATAGTATAGTGGCAAAGAGTCCTACTGCGGCCTTCGTCTTCATCCTAGTGCCAGATCTTACTTCATAGAGTGCTATCTCAGATTGCATTATTTTTATAAGAGCCTGGACATCAGCAACTGATCCAGCCATAGTTATACCCATGCTGTCACTTAGTTTGTCTATCTTTTCGAACGTAGCTAAAGCTATGTTTCCCTCAGATACTTTTTTATCCGCTGCGAGGACCACGCCGTCTTTGTATATCATACCAATAGTCGTGGTGCCTGTTTTTATTTCGTCCATAATAAATCCTTCAGAATCATTATTTATATACTTTGAATAGTATAAAAAGCTTTTTGTATACAGTTGGATCATATTGAGAGTGGTCTTCGCGTTCAAATCGATTAAAATATAAATACCTACTAGCGCTACCATTTATTGTATGGCAGATAAGATAAGATGTTCGCACATATTAGTGCCAAACCAAAAAACTATACTTGAAGTAGAGGAACGGCTAAAGAAAGGAGAGAGCTTCGCTAGTTTAGCGGAGCGATATTCTATGGATGGTTCTAGAAGAAGAGGAGGAGACCTCGGCTATTTTGGGAGAGGGATGATGGTTAAAGAATTCGAAAATGCCGCCTTCAGCTTAAAGAAGGGAGAAGTTTCTCCCCCAGTAAAAACACAGTTTGGGTACCATATAATAAAACGTACGGATTGAAGTTTGTCCAAATAATAATATATTTGACTTTTTTCAGCCGGCTTTTATGGGATTTTGGGTTGTTCCTTATGTCTTTCAGAAGTTAAGTACGAAGATATAATAGCAAAGACCCAACCAGTCAAGATTCCACATTGCTTTAAAAGCGGGGAAAATTAAGTATTAATAACGTAGTTATAAAAATCGGTTATTTTAAATACTACGGTGACTCTATAAAAATGATATGAAAGCAAGAGCTTCCTTTACGATAGAAGCAGACGTTCTAGCGAAGTTAGACTCCATTGTCGACAATATAACGTACAGGTCCAAAAGCGATGCAGTGGAGGACATACTTAGAAAATTCTTTGAAAAACAGCACACAGCCATAATATTGTGCGGCGGAGACTTTACTTTGAACGGGACTGACCAGTACAGGCCTCTAATTAAAATAGGGAATAACACTATAATAGAAAATACTGTTACAAAGCTTAGAATGAATGGATTTAGGAACATACTCATATCTGGTCAGACCTCTCTTCTGAAAGAAGTGTTTCAAATCTTAAGGAACGGAGAAGGATACGGCGCAGACATCAAGTACGTAGACGACAACGTCATGAAGGGCAGCGCGCGCGCTCTTGAAAGAGTCAAGCAATATGTAGGTTCCACCACTCTTTTTGTGCCAGGAGACGTAGTCTTTGACGTAGACCTCAAAGATATGGTAAGGTTCCATTCTGCCCACAATAGCATAGCATCGATGGCAGTATCAGCGTCAGCAATGCATGCAGAAGAAGTCAATGACAAACTCGATATAAAAGGTAACAAGATAGTAGAATACGAGAGGCTTCCTTCCCCTATCCCTTCGAAATTGGTGCCTACCTCGATTTTCTTATTTGATAAGACAATATTCAAGTACATCCCGCCTGGTGAGATGGCGTGGGATATACGGAAGGATCTGTTACCGATGTTAGCGAAGGATGGGGTATTGTATGGCTACGTTTACAACGGCCAGTGGATACACATAAAAACTAAAGACGATGTGGAAAGAGCAAAGACTTTGTTAGAAAAATAAACCACTAATCTACTAAAATCTAGGAGTTATGTTAATTATTTAAGTTGTGATGGAGTCTACTTACCATGGAATTCAAAGACTTAGACGAGCCGTCTGAAAAGGTCACGCGACAAGGATCCAACAACTTCCTAAAAATAAACCTAACAAGAGGAAAAGAAGGAGAGAAAGAGATAACTTTTATCAGCCTAAAGAAAGGATATACCATAGATAAAGACGGTAAATCTGAAGAAAGGATAAAGTCAAGTATATCCTTGAGTTTCGACGAACTGGGTGAGCTTATAGGTGCTCTGCAATCCTTCAAAAATAAGTTAGAGTCTAGTGATTTCGAGTAAAGATGCAAATGCTTTTAAACACCGCGCGGATATAGATAAATATCTATGTATAAGAACATTGTAGTGTCCGTTATCCTTGCTATAGCATTCATAGGATTATTTGGACTGCATATCTCAGGTGCTGCCACTATACAGCAGGTAGGGAGCACCAGTTTGTACATATTCGGGGTATCCACGCAGCCTAATGGCTCCGTCATAGGGGTACCTGCCAAACTTTCTCTGGTTGTGACACAGGGTAGTGGTAAAGTTTTTCTTGGTTCTACACCTCTTACTGGGACTGATACACAAGCACAGGCCGTAGTATCTGCATTAGTTGCGTGTGAATTAGTTAATGTAAACTGTGATAATTACAATTTTTATTATTACATTCAGTCAGAATCGCCTCAGATAAGCGGTCCGAGCGCGGGAGCAGCTTTTGCTGTAGCAGCGATGTCCATATTAACAGGACACCCTCTTAATCCGAAAGTTGCAATGACCGGCACAGCGAATCCAGATGGCAGCATCGGTCTGGTAGGGGACGTAGCTGCTAAAAGTGAAGCAGCTGCAAATCAAGGCATGACGCTTTTCTTATACCCTGTAGGCGAGCCGCCGTTGTCCTCAGATAATATGACACAACAAGCTATAGAGTATGATGCAGCTCACGGAATGGCTACTGTGCCAGTGGACTCCCTTTATCTGGCTTATCAGTATTTCACAGGATACAATATAACACCAGAATTGAATTATAACATAACCACCCCTTTTTACAATAAACTTATGCAGAATACCTACCAAGAATTCAATGTGTATCAGCAGACTGTGTATGATTCGCTGCCGTCCAAGACTAGCTCGAACTCGTCCATAAACAGTCTTATAAACTCAGCGTTGGCGACGATGCAACAAGAAGAAGTTTTGGTCTCTCAAGGCAATTATTACACTGCAGCTAGTTACATAGTAAACACGTCCGCAACCGACCTTATCTATGCGAGAACGCTCGAGGAATTGAATACGCAGAGCGACCCCGTTGCATATATGGACAGCCTTATAGCATCAGAGAACGCATCAATATCACAGACATACCACTCTGTGACTGAAGATTACCTTACTAATATGAGCACATTGGACCTCAAGTTCATAGCAATAGACAGGTTGGCACAAGCATCAACATTTCTAGATAACGCGAGTTCAAGCGCACAGTCGAATATTCCTACGGCTGCGTACTTTTATGCGCTATCTGAAGTCAAGAGAGTATCGTCTATATTCTGGCTTTCACTTCTACCAAGAGGGGACTCTAATTTCTCAGAAGCGTCTTATTACAACTTGAGCCAATATTACCTTTACAAAGCGTCATCGTACATTAACTATGCGGGTCTGTTAAACCCTAATGCCGCTTCATCCGGTGCATCAACAAGCATGCAAGATTTTTTCAACAAGGCTCAGTATCGCCAGGAGCAAGGAAATTACATCTCTTCTATATTCGATTCGCTGGAAAGCATCGCATCTGCTGAACTAGTAATAGAGGAAAACAGCATAGTCCTGAATAGCTCTGTTCCAGTTATAACTAATGAAATAATTGACTCTGCTCTAAGGAACATAGATAGAGCCGAGAGCGCTGGCGTAACACCGTTCTTAGGGATAAGCTATTATCAGTTTGGAGAGAATTTCGCGAATACATCCACACCACTCCTAATAGAATACGAATCCTATTCTAGAGTGTATACAGATTTTGAAGCTTCATTGGCAAATGTATCGTTTGTGCAGAGTCCAGCCTTGTTTCAGCCGATAAGCACTACCCTTCCCTTCAACAGCGAATATATACTGTACTTATTGCTCGGGGTAGTATTAGGTATAGCGATAGGCGGGTTTATATACGAATATAAGCTCTTCAAAATGGTAAAGAAGGGCAGGCTCGGCAAAAATATCAAAATAGTAGTTACGCAAAATAAGTCCATCAAGCGCAAAAATAGAAGGACAGTCCATAGGAAGAGTAAAGCAAGAAGATGAGCGCTAGCCATCTATACAACAATAAATACTACCAATTATTTGGTATTATCTATGGAGAATGAGAATCAAAAATCTAAAGACATAAAAGAAAACAAGGACGATGTTCTCTCAAAGGTAGCGTTATCAAGAGGTATGTTCTTCCCCTCTTCCGAAATATTCGGGGAAAATTTGAGCGGACTGTGGGATTACGGTCCTTTAGGTCTAAAGATATTCAGCAATATCCTGTCAGAATGGAGAAATACTTTATACGAAATAAATGCAGTCGAGATATCAGGTAGCGTGATACTGCCAAGAAAAGTACTACAAGCTTCTGGACACGAGGACAACTTCTTCGACGTAGCTGTTATATGCGAAAAGTGTGGGTCTGCATACCGCGTAGATAAACTTTTGGAGGAGAAGGAACCGTCTAGAAACTATGAGGGATTGTCGGACGATGATTATCTAAGCTGGATAAAGGTATACAATATAAAATGCCAAAAGTGCGGTGGGAACCTGACAAAAATAAAGAAATTTGGGTCGATGTTCGGTTTGGAGGTAGGCGTACAGGCACATGACGGCAACGAAGTAAACGCTTATTTAAGACCAGAGGCGTGCCAATCTATATTCTTGGATTTTAAGAGGCTGTTCACGCTCTATGGGAAACGCATGCCATTCATAATCGCACAGGTTGGAAAAGCTTTTAGGAACGAAATTTCCCCGAGAAATAGTCTGATAAGACAGAGAGAGTTTTTCCAGAATGATATAGAGATGTTTTTTGTCGATGACTCTAGTTTTCCAGAATTCAAGGATACAAAGGTAACAATCTATGATAAAGCTAATTCAAACATATCAGAGATAATGATATCCGAAGCTCTCAATAAAAAGATTATAGAGAATAAAATTACCGCATACGCAGTGTCTGTCGTGTCTGATTTCCTTAATAGATTGGGTTTTGCGCGGTCAGACATAAGGTTAAGAAAACTCTATGAAGATAAGGCTTTCTATTCAAAGGAATCTTTCGACGTTGAGGTAAAGAAAGACAGTGAGTGGGTAGAACTAATAGCGTGCAATTACAGGAGCAATTATGACTTGTCCGTCTATAAGAAATATGGCGGCGACATAGCACAGGTAGGCGACAAGATACCAGAAATATTCGAAATATCCGCCGGTACGGACAGGATATTTTACATGCTTCTTTACAATGATCTAAGATACGACAGCGAAAGGAGATGGTTCGTTCTAAATGGGCATATCGCACCGTTTAAAGCTGCGGTATTCCCGCTGCTTTCGAAGGACGAATTAGTTAAATTTGTGAATGAACACGTCAGCGGCTCCAGGTATAAAAAAGAGTTATACTTGTTGGTTTCCGGTAATATCGGAAAGATGTATAGGAAAGCGGACGAAATAGGCGTGCCAATCGCAATAACAGTAGATTATCAAAGCCTGAAAGACGGCACAGTAACCCTACGGGATAGAGACAGCATGGAGCAATTTAGATTCAATGTAAAGGATATGGACAATCTAATAGAGTTCAGTGCAGACAATTCTTTTAAAAGACTGAGGGAGAAGTTTGAAGCTCACTGATAGCGCCATTTGGTTATAGTAAGATACATGTTGTCTATTATATCGATCGGAGATATAGATTCTCTTTTTGACTTAGAAACGTATCTGCCTGTATATCCATTTATGAATGCGCCCGCGCATCCAGATTCGAGAAGGCGGTTGCCCTGCCCTATAATTCCCGCACATATACCTGCTAAAACGTCGCCGGTACCTGCTTTTGTCATGTAAACACTGTTAGTTTTATTGATAAAGGAATGTTCACCATTAGATATAATATCCACGTGTCCTTTAAGCAGGATGGTAGTCCCATACTGGCGTGCTTTTTCTTTAACTAATGATACTCTTTCTTCGATATTATTGGACGGTTTAGAGCCGAAAAGGACTTCGAATTCATGTGTATTCGGGGTTAATAGCATATTATTATCTAGCAATTCCTTGTTCAATATTTTCAGGCCATCAGCGTCTATAACAAATTTTTTCCTTGATTCCTTAAGGAGAGCATTTACAAGTTCTTTTTGTCCGTCACCTGTGCCTAAACCGTTACCCAACGCGATAACATTAGACCATGAAATATTTTCCCTTATTCTGTCAATATCTTCATAAGACAAGTACCTTCCACTAGAAGGTATCGTTATAATCTCCGGCGAAAAAGAAGCGCATATGTCCGCCGCACGCTTCGTTGTGAATATTTTTGCCGTGTCTGCTCCTGTTCTAAGCGCTGAAAGCGCCACCAAAGCTGGTGAACCAGTATACTCTTCGCTTCCTCCTATAACTAGGATTTTACCAAAATCACCTTTGTGTGACCAGTTCTCTCTCTTTTTGTATATACCTCTCAAACAAGTGTTGTTTAAAATTGTGTAGCTCATATGTTAAGTTCACTACTGTGGCCGCCGAATCGTGGGGCCGTAGGTGCCAAGTATTTTTTGATGTTGTTTATAGCTGAATAAGCTTCTGCACCGCCTATAGCTATAAGCGCGAATTTTGGCTGATCCGTCAGATTTGCAACGTCGCCGACTGCGTATATACCGTCGATATTAGTTTTGTAATCGCCGTCTACTTTTATGTATCTGTTTACAACTTCTAACTTAATAGACTTGAATGTGTTAATCACGGCCTTATGTCCTATTGCAATTATAAGCGCGTCTATGTCTAACTCTTCAGTATTGTTGTTGGATGTATTAACTATCCTAAGTTTAGTCAGATTATTACCATCGCCGATTATTTCCTTTACTTCAGTGTTAAGCATTATCGTTGCTTTTTTGCTCTTCTTGAATGTGTTGATACTGCTATCTGCTGCCTTTAGGTTTTCATTGTGTTGGGATATGATAACCTTAGACGCGACTGGCTCTATCATGTTTGCGTAATCAAATGCAGAGTCACCGCCTCCTACTATCATTACTTTTTTTCCTCTGAAATCTTCTATTGATTTTACAGCATAGAACACTCCTTTTCCATCGTATTCAGACTCCCCCACAGCGCCTAATTTAGTGGGAGAAAAGCGTCCTATACCAGAGCATAAAAGCACGACATTACATGTGTATGATTTCTCGTTATTTACCTCGATTATGAACTTTTTGTCGTTAGTAGGTATTATGTCTGTTACATTGCTATTGAATTGTATTTTATTGTGGAATAACTGTGATTGTTCATACATTTTATCAGCCAAGTCTTGCGCTTTTATCCTTGGTATACCCTGCACATCATACACTGTTTTTTCTGGGTATAAAGTGGGTATCTGTCCGCCATATGTATTCATACTCTCTAGAGTTACGCTGGTTATGTCCCTTAAGCCTGCACAGAAAGTGGCAAATAGTCCGGTAGGGCCCGCACCAATTATCACTAAGTCAACTTCTTCCATGATACGTTTTTAGATTTAGGAGTATTCGCGCCATGTATATCCACAACTAGCGCACTTATAGAATCTAGTGGGCGGTTCATCGGAAGCTCGCGTCTGTTCGACCCAAGATATTGCTTTCTTGGCATTGCATTTAGGACAAGCAATCTCCTCAAACTCAGTGTCTTCCATTATCTCGTCCTCAGAGGGGGCTTCTTCGACTTTTTTAAGTCTTGGGTGTTTGCTTTTACCCTTCAAGATTATGTCGTCATTTTCCATATAATCTTATGTTTTCATAATCTTATAAATATGATAAAAGTAGTTTTGAGTCGATTAATAGATTACATAAAGTTGAGCAGAAAGCCATTCTCTACAACAACAAACTAGATAGATCCCGCGAATTAATCTGTAGGAGGATGTCAGATTAATATATCTCCAATTCTTATAAATACTATGTCAAAAGGTTTGCTTTTTGCGATTGCAGCCGTTGTGGCTTTAGCATTGCCTACAGTAAGTGCACTTACTGTCCCAGGTTTAGAAACAGGCTCCGGTTCTGGTAGTATATTCAGCATAACTCCATATACCTCCATTCTATACGCGGTTATATTCGGCATGGCGATATTCGTAATATTAAACCAGGCACTTCAGCGCACCTCTTTGAGAGGGGGAGCAGCCTCCATATCTCTCCTTTTTGGAGCGATAACGTCTGTTTTGTTATATACCAATTCGGCTTTGCTCCAGATATTTCTTAATATCTCAGCTACTTTGCTTATCTTTATATTCCTCTTAGCTATGCTGATAGTACCTAGCAAACAGTTAAAGGGAAGAACAGCAACAAAATTGATTGGTACTTTGGTTCTGTTGGTAATGATGTATTTGATATTCACGAACCCCGCGTGGTCTAACTTCTCTGCTTCTGCTAATAGAGCAGTTGGCTTCAATATAGCAGCAATAATCTCATATGTGATAGTACTAGTAGTGCTTGCGCTGATTATAATCTCATTTGTAAGGCTCTTTAGACGTTCTAGGGCCCCATTGGTAAGGATAGTAGTGCCATTTATAGTCATCTATATACTCCTATCAATTTTCGTACCTGGATTGGGTGCGTTCCTTCTGCAGCCAGTAATGCTAGCCTTTTATGTTATTGTGATAGTTGCGGTGATTGCAATCCTTATACATATTGCTAGAGGAGGTAATAAAGACAAGAAACACCCTATGGAGGTAGAACAAAAATCACAGATAAAACAGTTGCAAGAGCGGCAACTAAAGCAGCTACCCGCGCCACAGCAGCTACAGCTGACAGCAAACTATAAAAGTTTCAATGATAAGGAACTCTCTAAAATGGCTGCAAAAGGAGATATAAACGCTTCTGCAGAGATTGAGAAGCGTATTACAAAATCAGGCGGACAGGCCATATCATTACCTAGCGGGTCGCAACAGGCAAAAAAGGGTTTCTTTGGAAGAAGAGAAGAGAAAGACGAAAAATATAACACTAACATAGGTGGGGTTAGTGTGTTAGATAGAAGAATAAAACCACCGCTCTGGTTTTCGTTAAAATCACCTGTGGATGATAAAGGTAAACTCGATTCACACATGCAACATGAAATAGAGAATCAGGCGTTGAAACATAGGCGAGAATTCTTGTCTAATCAGATAAACTCAGGAAAAATGTCTGGGAAGAGCCTTAAAAACGCTAAGAACGAGATGGATAGGATTGATTATAGGTTGAGAAAACATGGTGGAGACATACATAGATGATAACACAATATTAGCTGTGCCATGTTTTTATTCTTAAACTATCTCTATATTTTATCAAGGGCTCGTGGCGCAATTGGCAACGCGCTCCCATGGCATGGGAGAGACTACGGGTTCAAACCCCGTCGAGTCCAGTTGAAGAATTCGGTGCTTTATGGGATACAAAAACTCTAATGGCAAACACTTGCGGGAGATATTATTGCAAATAAACAATTTTAAAACTACTGATGATAGCGCTCTGGAGAAAGCAGGTGGAAGTAGGTTATCTTGCTTTTATTACGAGCGGCTTCTGGATGTGTGCAAGATATCACAGATGTATTTTGATGCGTTGGTCGACAAAAATTGGACTAAAGACAGGTGGCCTGAACAGAGCAAAGCTCTTGAAGATTTGATATCGATTGGTAGGGTTGCGGCAGAGTCATTTTTAGAAAGGAAAGACGATGTTTTTATCCCAGCTAGAGAAACTATTAGGGCAGCTTATAAAGAATTGTTGAAGACGATAGATTATGAGGATGTGGCACAAGAACCAAACCTATATGCCTGTCATTACAGTACCATAGATAACTTCGGGTCAAATATGAATAAACTAAAGAATACTGGTTATAATTTTGACACAGTCATATGTATAGCAGACGGAGGATTTTTGCCAGCCTTTGTAGCTGGCTACGCTTTTCCAGATAGTAAAATATTGCCTATAAGGTATTCTTATCATACCAGGAATGATTTGAATATTATGTTGCCGTCCTCCTCTTCGTATTCATATGCAGCTGATTTAATTACTGGTAAGAACATATTAGTAGTAGATGACATCGTAGTCGATAAAGTAACCGCCATGGTTGTTCTTAGGAATGTAATTCAGTATAAGCCAGCTTCAATAGTCTTTGCATCTGTGATAGGAGGACAACTTATAGAATCCATGTATGCGCAGACAAAAATGCGTTGTGAACGCATAGGAAAGCTGGATGCATTCGAGTGCAGATTGCGTTGACTATGATCAGTTTATAGGAACTATCGCTCTTATCTCAGCAACCCTCGTGGGGTATATCTTGCTCAGCTTCTTGTGAAGCTTGTTCTGTATAGAGTTCGTAAGCGCACCTATTATGAAGTCCTTTAGTTTCACGTCCTTTGCTTCTTCCTTTATGAAAGTAGTGGTTTCTTCCCTGACGGCTTTCTTATACTTGTTCTCTGCTTTATTTATGGCGCACATTAGTTTGACTGCGTAGTTTTTACCGTCTATTACCACAGGCACAACAATATCCATCTTAGAAGACCTATGCCTTACCAACCGCCCAACCTGTTCCCTCGACAGTACCAGCGAATCTAATTCTGTTTCGGCTTCGCCTTTTTTTACCGCAGATACCTTAAAAATAAGCCTGTATCCAGATCGTGTCCTCAGGTCCTTTAGCTCTGATGCACTGTAAGCAATCTTTCTACCAATAAGGTTAGTTTCCGTACCATAGATATCCCCTATCTCAGAATTTTCGAAGTCACGTGAGACAACCTTGAACCATGCGCTGTTCTCATTCATAACTTGACCACCAATCTGGCATTCGCTAAACTATATGTATACGATGCGGGCAGAACTTTCTTGTATTTGTAGTAGTTTATAAGCCGTTTTATTCTATTTTCTAGTACTACAAGGCTTCTCTTCGATTTATTATCCTTTTTCTCCTTGTCTAGATGCATGTGTAACTTTACTGCCTTTTTGTACATAGCTATCAAGTCTTCAGGCAGTTCCTCCTTTATATCATGTTTAGCTATGAGTTTACCGATATTTTGTTTAGTAAGGTCCTTTACGGACGGTATGCCATATTGATCTCTGAGTGCCAAGCCTATCTGCGATTTAGTCAGACCTTTCTGGCTCTTGTTAATCACAAGCTTTTCCACTTCTTCTGGAGTGTACGTTAGCCAGTGCGGGACAAACTTATTTTTTATCTTAACCGTTTTCATGATACCTTCTTCTACGTTCTATATCCTTAAGATGTGTTTCTACCCCTTTAAATTCTTTTCCTAGGCGTTTTCTATAAGAAGCTATAAACAGTCTATACGCGTCTTCAGCCTCCTTTGGATGTCGCGATCTCAGTGCGCTTTTCAGCATTGCAATATCAGTTGCTCTGTCCTCGTCTTTCCTGGAGAAATAACTTAAGCCAAAATCTATAATGACAGCCCCAGATCTGTTTATAAGGATGTTCGCCGTCGTAAGATCCCCATGTATGACTCCCTCAGTATGCATAGACGCGACCATCTCACCGATTTGAGACATATTACTCAGAGAAAAGGAGTAGTCCATTTGTTTTCCATCTATCTTGCTCATGTAAAGCTTGTCGCCTTCTTTGGATATCTTTATTGGGGAAGGCACGTTTATTCCGGTTTCGTTGCATCTTTTAAGTGCTTGGAACTCTGCTTTTGTTCTGTGGTACCTTATTGGTTCGTCTATCTCCTTTATCCTATAGCTTTTCTTCTTGCGGTATTTTATGACTACATCACCATCTTCGTAAAGTATGGCCTCTGCACCAGAGGATAGTTTTTTCATACCTTTATGAACACCCTGTCTCCATCGTTTAACTTATAATCCAATCCGACTCTCTGTCCTTGAAACTTTAAATTCGTGCCGTAAACTATCGCATACGAGTTTTTCTTCACATCAATTTTCAGTCTTTTTGAGAGATCACGCACGCTTTCGCCTTTTTTGATGGCTATTGCGTCTTTTGATTCTTCCGTATAAACTCCTATAATACCGTACATTTTTTCAGCGCCTTCGACATCGGGTACGGCTTCGACCAACTGCAGCTTACCAAAATCAGGAAGCTTTTCTTTTGATATCACTATCTCGCTCTGGCTTATCAAGTCCTTGTATCTAGAGGCTTCTTGGACGCATATCAACTGCACTTGTATTGTACCCGTCCTAACGATGCCATAATACACCGATGAGATTTTTGTGAGGTTGAACAGCTTAATAATTTCCTCTGGTGGGTAGCCGACTAAACATATTCTTGGCCATCTCTTCCTTATAGATATGGTTCGGTGGATCTGAGGATGTCGACCAGATTCTTTTTTTAAAAGAGACATCCTCCTTTTTAGTGAAGCGAACTCTCTGTCGCTACCTTTATGCTTTGGAAGTATCCGCATCATCTCCTTTAAGATGTTCTGTTTTTCTTCCAGGTCTTTCTCTTTGCTGTACCTCTCTTCTAAATCATAATATTCTTGGGGTGCGTTTATTGGCATATTACCTGTATTTTATCTCTACAGCGTCAGTTCTGTAAGTCGGCAGTGGTGTAACGTCCATAGTCTCGTAGTCTCGCATTAGATAGCCAGTATAAGCTATCATCGCACCATTATCACCTGAAAATTCCTTCTCCATGCGCACAAATTTTGCACCACGTTCTTTACACATTATCCTGCCCATCTCATTTAGCCTGTCATTTCCAGCAACGCCCCCAGTTATTACAAGGCTCTCTTTCTTACAGTAGGCCATGGCTCTTTCGCTCGCTTCTATAAGCATCGCGAAAGCAGTCTCCTGAATAGAGAAGCATAAATCTTCTTTTTTCTTTGTGTTTAGGAGTCTTGACACAAACGTTTCCATTCCAGAGAAGCTAACATCCATGCCTTTTATAGAATAAGGGAGCTTGATATAATTTTTTCCTTTTTTGGATAGGTCCTCTATTATAGGACCCGCTGGGAACGGTATACCCATTTTTCTCCCTATTTTGTCGATCATGTTCCCTACCCCGATATCTTGGGTCTCACCAAACACGATGTATCGACCATTTTCGTACGTTATCACTTGAGTGTTTCCACCGCTTACGTAAAGCATTACAGGGTCCATAAGACCTGTAGATCTTCTCGCGATCTCTATATGCGCTATACAATGGTTTACTCCTATAATCTTCTTATTAAACTTATCCGAGAGAAATCTAGATATCTGATATCCTACTCTTAAGCATGGCATAAGACCAGGACCTTGAGACACCGCGAATATATCTATTTTATCCATAGATACATTGGCCTTTTTTAGGGACCGCCTTATTATCTCAGGCGCAAGCATATAATGATGGTGCGCAGCCTCGTTCGGTATTATTCCCCCTTGTTTAGGCTTATAAGTATCTCTTTCATTGGATAATATCTTCCCATCCTTCACTACGCCAGCGCCAAAAGTATGGGCAGTGCTTTCTATACCGAGTACGTACATAGTGTATCCTATATTTTTCTTAATTTAACTTTTAGGATTATACGAGAATCTAAAAATCAAACCTGAAAAAGCGTGACACGGATTATTTTCCAGCAAATACTGTGTACCCGCATTTTCCGCAGCTAAGCCTATTCTTATGCTTCGCCATGAAGACTCCCTGCCCGCATTTTGGGCAAGTTTCATGAGTAGATTTTACGTCAGATCCTTCTATTTTATACAGCTTCCAAATCTTGTTGGAAGGTCTATTTTTTCTCTTTTCCTTTGGCATATTCTATCCCGTTTTTCTTCAGCACGTACTTCTGCAGTATCTTTTTAGCGACGTCTTCATTTTTATACACTTGCGCTATACCGTTGATATCACGCTTACCATACACGTTTTTCATGGTATATATTATTATTAACCCGTCTTTAAACTCTTCAGATAGTTTGCTTTTTATGTCTTCGAGCTTCACAGTCTCCTTTGGCTCTATTTTTATTGTGAAGTTCACAACGATTCTATCGAACAATTTGTCTTCCTTCTTCAAAGTTATTTTAAATTCCATTTTAATCAACAGCTAGTGCATACCTGCCAGGCTTGGTTATACCCAATTTTTTTGCGGTCTCAGACTTTTCTGGGTCTACTATCATTACTTCCCCTTTCCATCTGCTGGAAAGGTCGTCGCTACCACAAGCTGGGCACTTCTTGTCCTCTGTCAGATAACTACACACTTTGCACGCTTTTACGACCATATCACTCTTTCTTCTTGCCTTTTACAGCGAGCTCTTTTTTCTTTGTGCCTAGTTTTCCTAATCCAGGAGATCTCATAGTAAGCCCAACTTTCATAATCCCCTTCGTGCTTACTGCTATTATACCAGCAAGGACGCTGTCTCCTACTTTTAGCGAAAGTTTTGTTTTCCTACCAATTAGGGCGTTACGTGTGAAATCGACAAAATCGTCCATCGCCTGTGAGATATGAGTAAGTCCGTCTATAGGTCCTATGTTCACTAGCGCCCCTATCTCGCTTATGTTTGATACCTGTCCTTTTACCGTTTCATGTAAAAGCGGAGCATATGCAAGCATCTTGAATATAGTATCATAGTACACGGATGCGTCGTTCGGTATTATTAGGCCTTCTTCTATGCTGTCGATGGATACAAGCCCGACGAAAAGCATTTTGTCTTCGACAATCTTGCCAGTATAATCTTTCCTTATTATCGCTTCTATCGCTTTTTTGTAATCCGCTCCAAGAGATTTGGGCTCGACCCTTATCTTATCACGAAGAGTAACTATCTCGTACATACCTTTTTCACCGAATCTTAATATCCCCTAAATATAAATAATTTACCAGTAGATTATAAACAGAGTATGGATTTAAATAGGTTTAATATCGTGGTTATAGGAGCTGGTGCACTCGGCGGAGCTGTACTCTCGAAACTTATACAAGCAGGGCCAGCTTCAATAAAAATAGTGGACGGCGACGTCGTGACCGCCAAAAACTCAGTTAATCAACCGTTGTTTACAAAGAAGGATGCGGACGGTTTCGTCAACAAAGCCGATGCTATAGTATCTAAGTTTTCTTCAACAAGTTCAGTCAGGCTTGTAAGCGAGCCATTCTACGTGGGCGAAGAACGTATAGACTCAGTTATAGAAGGGGTGGACATAGTGATAGATACCACTGACAATAACGAAACCAGGTTGGTGATAAACGATGCATGCGTAAGGAAAAGAATACCGCTAGCTATTGCTTCGGTACGCGCGAACAATGGGCTACTATATATAGTAGATGGAAATAATGCATGCTTTAATTGCATATACAGGAACGGAAAGAAAGTGGATAGTAGCGGGTGCGCGAGCGTGACAGCTCAGCGCGCGCAGACAGTGGGTGTCAAGGCCGTGGATGCAGTGGTGAATTTTTTGATGTACAGGACAGAGTGTCCTTTCACCAACGTAAATGCCGATACTGGTTCTACATTGGAAACTTATATTAAAAAAGATTCGAACTGCGAAACCTGTCAAAAACATATCCATTTGGATAGAGCGGGCGGCGGTTTTATACAGATATGTGGAGAAGGTATAAAGTTCTCTCTCCAGAAAAAAATAGATCTTAAGAGGATTGCAGTGGCCTTCCCGTCGGCAGTGTACATGCAGGACGGTAGGCTTCTGCGTATGGATAGCGGTAGCAGGAGCGTACTAATATCGGATGAGGGGGATTTCCTATTTTCAGGTTATGATATAGAAGGCGCAAAAACGTTCATTTCTAGCGTTTTGTCCTAGCAATCCGTGCGTTCCTATATATCAATATGATTCCCATTATAATCAGAAGAAACGACACGAATATAGACATGTAATAGTGTATGTACCCAGCCTCTACGGCACTCTGGCCGAAACCGCTGTACTGCTCGACTGCCAAAGCAGCCGAATTGAAGCCAGCGAAGTAATACAGTGTAAAACCTAGGAGAATAAAGCCAACTGTAAGACCGAGCGCGCCCACGGCAAGAAACACCCTCTTTTTAGGTATGGCCATCATAAAGGTTATCTACACTCAATATTTATATAGAATGTGAGGTAATTATTACAGTATGGGCATCACACAATTATTGTTCTCAAACTTAACCAACGTAAGTAACAATACAAGCAGTTCCCCGCTCACAGCTCCTGCTTCATCGGCTTCGTTGCTCTATAATAGCGTAGTGTCTTTTTTATTCCCGTTCTTACTGGTGTTTGCCATAGTATACGGCGTCTTGGAGAAGAGCAAGATATTCGAAGGTAAAAAGGACATAGAGTCTATAATAGCCTTTGTCCTTGGTATAGTGTTTGCCACCACCAATTATACTCTAAATCTTACCTACCTTATATTACCTATAGTCGGGGTAATAGCCATTATAATTTTCATGCTCCTTATACTTGCTTCCATGGTATACGGGGACACAGCTGGGTTACCGGCACGTGCGAAGAAGATAATAGTGGTTCTTTCAGTAATGCTGGGAATAATCCTTATATTATGGGTGTTGATAAACCAGAATCTAGCCTTCAGCGGCATAAGCCAGCAGGGAGTTATAAACTCACTTTCCATATACGGGCCGTACGTAGCGGTTTTTGTGTTCCTTATAGTGGTCGGATACGTCCTATCCGGCGGCCACAGAAAATAAACTTATACTCTACTTTCTAGTGAAAACAAAGCAGTAAACGTTTAAATACTATAAGAATACATAGAAAAGTATGGTAATGGCAGCGGCTACGGTGTCTTTATACACATCTGTAGAGAATGCTCTTAGGATAATAACACCAGCTAATGTAACGGACCCGCTAGAGTTCTGGCTGGCTTTTCTCCTTATATTATCTATATTAAGCACTGTTCTTAAGAAAGTCGAGTTCTTCAGCGCTAGAGAAAACAGCAATGCTAGGGCGATAACAGCCTTGATAATATCATATTTTGCAGTTACTGCAGCTTGGTTAAGTCCCGTATTGCTCTATATGTCGTCTACTCTTGCGGTTACTGCAATAATATTGGTGGCTATACTAGTAGTCGCAGCGATGATAGGGTATGACATAAAAGGTAGGTCGGCACAGGTGCTGTTCATAGTAGCTATAATTGTGCTTTTTGCAGGCGGTTTGTTCTCGTATGCAGTCGTTCCTTCATCAGCAGTGGGGTCTGGAGGGGCGGGTAGCGCTATATCATCTGTAATATCCGAGTTTTTGAGTAGCGGTTACGGTGTGCTCATACTCGTACTAGCGATAATAGGTATATTCGTATACGCATTGGCGTTTAAAGGAGGAAGCGCCAGCACTAAGCCATAAGAGGTCTCAAAATATGTTATTTTTACCACAAACTGCTATCGCGTATCTGCTGGTCTTTGCATTGGTGTTCTCCATTACTTATGCGATACTATCAAGATCCAAATTTTTCTATAGATCAGACATACCAGCGTTGATATCTGTGGCGGTAGGGCTCGCTGCCGTAGTATCCCAGTTTTTCGTGGTCTTTGTGGTTTCCTTCATACCGTATATACTTGCGCTCCTAGTGTTCATATTCGCACTTATACTGCTGTTAAGTACCGCTATGGTGCCAATAGATAGCATCTCCAGCTACCTAAAGAAAAGCACAATTATACCAATTTCCCTAGTGTTTATAGTGTTCATATTCGGGATGATAGCGTACGGCGAGACAGCCACTTTAGTAAACGGCAACGTCCCTGTACAGCAATCAACACAGATCCTAGGCAGTACTACTCCTACCTCGACTAGCCAGACGACGACAAGCAATAACCCAGGGGTATCCGCACCTACAAACAGCAATAAAGGCATCCCAATACGTATATCCTTCTCTGATATAACATCTCAATATATCATATCTATACTTACCGCTCCAACAGTCCTATCTCTTATTTTATCTATGGCGGCAATGGCTATGGCTGTATTCTTCATGACAAGAGATCCTAAGAAATCTTGATTGATATTTTAACCGATTTAACCGACCGATACAGGAACTATTTCTGATTTAAGGCAATATGTGTATCCTGTGCTTATGCTTAAAATAGTATTGTTAGAATATCCTGGCGGGTTACTTATAGGATTTAATACAACTTCAATTGGGAGATTAGTGCTTCCAGTATCGTACAACTGGCTAGAGTCTCCAGACTCAGTTATATTTACAGTAGAGTTTGAGATAGGTCTAAGGCCCCTCGTTAAGGGTAAATACGCTTGCCCTTCTATACCGATAGAAAGCCAGTTCAGAGACGAGTTTTCTAGGAAGCCTGTGCCCTGTAAGTAGGTGTAAATATAAAGGGTTTGATTTATTGGATGTTCAGGTGCACGGAAGTTGTTTGAAAATCCACCCAATGATATTATAACGGGAGACTCAGAATAGTTTGAGACTGCGTTAGGTGTAGAGCCGGTGAAGTAGGGGTTCACAAGTACTATCGAATATTTGGCGCTAGATTTAGCGTTGAAACACGTCATAAATTGGACGTCACAGCTACCAGTTTCAGGCGATTCAAACGTCCAGTTCGTCGTAGTGCTGTTATCCGCTGGTATATTAACATACATTTTACTAGTTTGTTGCGGAGCAAGATTGCAACCGTATCCTATTATCGACACGTTGACGCTTTTATTTCCTTTATTCGATATTATAGACGAAACAGTAAACGGCGTGTTTGGGTATAAGTTGTTCACAGGTCCTACCGCGCTAGCATTTATGCTTATAGGAATCAGTGTATTTGTTCTCTGCTGGCCTGACAAAGAGTTGAACGTACCAGAATAGTACAGGTATACTATTATCACCAGCACTATAACGATGATAAAAATCGCCCCTGCATTAACTTGGGAGTTCCTTTCCATATCAGCCTATAAAATAATTTTGCACATTAAACCTTATAGGCACAAACCCATCGATCTCGTATGAGTATGATATCGAGACGTATATATTTGCAGGGGATATATATGGAGTATTTTCTGATAATAGAGACGATTCTAGGGTAGGGTTCAATATGACTGGGATAGTTATGTTCTCGGTAGTGCTGCCGACCGGAAGGTTGCCGCTGTAAACAACGGTTCCATTCGAATATTTATTCGACGTGAATCCAAATAGCCCTGGACTGACTTCTATGCTGTTCGAATTCATCGAAATAGCCACAGAAACAGGCCCAAGCACGATGCCATCGCCTACATTTGAAAGAATCAGCTGTACCTGGCCTGTAGAGCCGTAGATTATCGGCTGTTGTGCACTCATGAATATAGAGATAGGACCACCAGTACCGAATGACGCCAATGACAATGGCAGTGAAGAGTAGGAGCCACTATTGTATTCCTGTTGTGATACAAACTGCAATGACTGCGAAGAACTAGCGCTGTAGGAATAGTTTAGATAATAGCCTATCTGCTGCTCATATGGTATATTTGCATATTCGCTATTTGACGGAGATTCTAAGTAGAATGTTTCGGGTATAGAGTCCCCCGCGAACATAGTCGGTATATTTATGCATGGACTAGTGGATTTTAACGTGAATAATCCGATGTTGTCTAGGCAGAGATTCACGTTGGACGCTGGCGCACCTCTATTATTAGAGGTAACTTGCATACTTAGCGCGAATATAGATGAAGGAGACTCACTTGCAGGAACGTTTATAAATGATACCGCCACTCCTTGCGTGTAGTTTAGCTTTGGAGCCGTAGAGAAGTATCCATCGATTATCGCGAAATAGGGGATAAGCTCTATTATAACGATGATTAATGCGACAAAGCCTACTATTACTATTAGAGCGCTTACACCCTTTTTTGATTGATTTAATGACATAGCTCATCCGCAGACTGATCCAGACGACCTTATTATATAAGGCATATCCGAATACTCATAATAATCATAGTTAATATAAGCCAGTATTGGAACAGTGTCAAAGTGCATAGTAGACAGTGAAGTCAACTGTGGGAGCACGAATTGAGCCCCAGACGATTCAAGTTGTTGGCTGCTAGCGTTGGTTGTGCACATCCAATACGAGCTACCTGGCAGCGCAAATTGCATCTTTATCGAATGTGTCGAAGTACTACAATTCCATCCAGTACTTTGAGGATTGGACGGCCAAAGACTCTTAGGTACAAATAAAGATAAGGAATTTATTTTATAACCATTGTTACCGCTCCCTTTGTTCTTTATAGCTATGAGTATGGGCACGTTCCCACTATCGGTAAGTATGGGTAGCGGCTCGACTGCACTCATTGTGACCTGTACAGGGCCGGGGCTAACGAATGATATAGAAGGCTGATTGGGTATGAGTGCCTGAGAGGACAGAGAAAGCTGCTGGTCGAATTGTTTGCTGACAAACTGTATCGGGAACAACGACGCAGCGCTATAGTTCTTTATCGTAAAATTAAGTATTATAGACGCCAAAGTCGGCAGAGATATCTGGGAGTTTTTCAATGGACATGAAACTGACACTGTAGTCTGGTTAGGAGTGGTCGCTCCAGCTAACAGAGCACTTACGAAATTAGCGTTACTAAGCATCGTTGTAGGCGAGGTAGTCGCCGTACATATATGGGCCGCAGGCGGGTTGTTTGTGCTTCCGCACGATTCATTTAGTACAAGCGCATTGTTAGTCGCGAATCCCAGAGGTATATTTGCAGTGTTCTCTACATCGTAATATAAGTTAACAGGAGTGTTGTTTCCAGTCAAGAAAGCAGTCTGGGGGTTGCTTGCAGGGGTAAAGCTTACAAACGAGGTAAATGTCGGATACACTACCTTTGTTATATTTACATTCTGTTGTCCAACACAATTTATAGGGTTAAATATACACATAGACTGGCTCGAGATAAGACTCGTCAGAGGAGATATAAAAGACCCGATTGGTGCAAACACGCTGGTATAATATGCTTCAAAAGTATAATTGAATGGACCGCTATGGGACGATGAAGCCTCAAAGTAAAAGACTATAAGAGGAGTAATTATAATTAGTATTAATATCAACCAGACCGCGCTTCTTTTAACTCTTCGCTTTGCCCCTCCAAAATTAAATGCTGAGTTCTCACGTTTTTCTGCGCGTTCGGATTGTTTTATCTCTAATTCTATCTTTTTGGCCTCTAATTTACGCAGAGCTTCCTCCCTAACATTATCATCTGTTTTCGGAGGAATTGTACCATTCTTATCTTCGCGGTTAGGTAGGCTCATACAACAGTATAAACCACTCTTTCCTTATTAATGTTTTCCAGATATTGTCTTATTAAGAAGACGGTTTTAGATCTAGATACTTAGGTATTATTAATCCAGTCGAAGATACCGTTATTGTGCCAGTGAAATTACCGTTAAAAGGCTCTCCAGAAAGTGCGCCGCTCGGCAAAACTAGGGCATTCTGTCCAACAGTAAGAGCGGATGAAGCTATCTGGAAAATATCACCAGAAGGATACAACTCAAAATTAGTATCTCCTTCTTTTAATATGGAACTGACATATAGAACAAGAACGTAACCAGAAGAACTTTGTTTCACTGAGTAAGGGATCACAACTTTCTGCAAAGCTATATTGGGTTCAGAGTATACTATATTGCAGTTGGCTATCTCATAAGAGCTGCCCTGACCTTCTACTGAAAATACTGTGTTGAAAGTGACGGGAGTGGCTGGAGAATTAGATTGAGCAGTAGCATTGTTTACTATTTCAGAAGGTATAATCATCGTAGTAGGGTTGTCATTGCCAGTCGTTAGAGCGGTTAGTTGTTGCCCATTTATATACACAGAAAGAGGACCTTGACCTATAGGAGTAAATTGTAGATAGAAATTACCCAGCCCATCCAATGTATTTATGCTGGTGGACGTTGAATGAGATAC
>JAJZLM010000025.1 GCA_021850635.1 Nanobdellota archaeon | reverse complement strand
CTCGGTGACTGGCCAGATTCTTGATTCCTGGTTAGAAAACTACACTTCAACCCATGCTATCTGGTGGGTCAAGTTGACTTCATCAATCCCCGTAGGCTCCAAGCAGACGATTTATATGGGCTTTGCTTCTACGTCTACAAATCTCTTTAACACAAACAATATAGGAGAAGCCCCACGGCTTTCTCCCACATATGCGGAATACGATGATGGAGTGAATGTTTTCAACTTTTATGATAATTTTGCAGGAACAAGCTTGAATACACAAGATTGGACAAACGGCATAACCCAGACCGGTGGGATTGTAACTGTGAACAATGGGTTGACTCTTACAGGGGGTAGTTCCTGGGCGCAATTACGAGCAAATGAAATGTTTGATCCACAAACGAGTGTGGCAGAATTTTATGGTAATATGACCGGCTCTTCGTATATGCAATTTGGTTATACTAATCCTTACCAATATATAATTGACATTGTGGACTCAAGTCAAAATCAATATGCTATATTCGCTTGGAATGATACACAATCTGTTTACCACCCGTTTACTGCAAACAATAATAATGATATATTCTCTGTGTGGATTAACTCAACAGATATATCCGGCGGGTATAATTATAGAACATTGACTTATTCTTTAAATAACATTCAAGCGGTAACAAATGAAAGCCTTGCATTCCAAATGTTCGATTCAGAAGAAAAAATTTATGCACAATGGGCCCGTGTCCGTGCCTATCCTCCAAACGGAGTAATGCCTTCTGTGAGCTTTGGAAGCGTTTCTTAGTTTGTTTTTCTGATCATCGAAATATAGAATTTACGGCTTTGAAAGTTTAAATCTCCTTCCTAAGAAGTGTAAAATTATATTCTAAGGTCTATCTATTTTGAAGACAAAAGAGACGTTAACTTCTTAAGTCTGTTCCGCCCGAGGCTGAACTAACCAGTAGAGAGCAAAGTGCTAAAGAATCTGCTTCCAAGATACAATGCGATTTATGTATTAAGATAATGGAATAAGCGTTAAGAATAATCATTTTAATAGGTAAAGACTTAATATTATATGGCATCGATAAGCACGGCTATAAAAAAAGGTTTCTATAACACATTCTACCTTAAAGATAAAAGAATTATAGCACCGATAATAGTATTTTTCCTTATAGGTGTCGCTTCTTCTGTTATTGGGGTGTACACCCAGGATTCCTTTTTTATGCAACCAAACACTTCTTATAATCCAATGGCCATGGCCTATTCTTATAATTATGTTGGGTTGATATTACCTCTATATATACTTCTTGGATTAGTAGGACTTTTCTTTTTCGGTTTTATAGTTGTGTCTTATTCTTCAAAAAGAAGTAAAAGCAGCATGTCAGTGATTAAGGAGACTGCTAGTCACTATCTCAGTCTTCTTGCCACGACTATACTTATGGGCGTGATACTAATAGCAGGTTTTATAGCGTTTGTACTACCAGGTATATTCCTTTCAATTAAACTAGTTCTAAGCCAGATGTTTGTGCTTCTGAAGAAAGACTCTCCTGGTAAAGCCTTAAGCGATTCTTATGAAATCACAAAAGGGAAATTTTGGGATATCTTCGCATTGTTATTAGTTATCTGGTTTATAGTGGTGTTCTTTGAATTCGTAGTGCTACATATAATGCTGCTGCAACCAATATACGCGTTTACTATAGTTGTAAATGCTCTAGTTGGAGCGTTCTTCACCGTGGCTATAATCTCAACGATAACGGATTATTTCCTGCAAGTGGCCAAGAAAATCAAAGTTTGAACGTTTCATGCTTTAGAGGTATAGTGGAGAGCTTTAGCTCTTTTGAGCCCGATCTTATAGCCCAAATATCCTAGTACTGCCACGACAACTACGACAAGAAAGAATCCTACACCGAGCGAATCAAGATTGTGTATCTTTATATTAGTTATTATGCTTATGGACATCAACTGCGGGAATATTAAGATAGCCGCGCCTACAACGACAAAAGCCAAGCCGCCATACTTCAGCACTATCTCCGTGATAGTCTTTCCTACCACCATTACTCCTTTTTGGGTCAACTTCTTAGTTATATACAGAAGTTTCCCAAAGAAAGAGCCAAACAATATCTGCATAACCATTGTGCCTAGTCCAAACGCCGCCCCTGGGACCCAACCTATATATGGGCTTGGCATCGCAGGAGATATAGTCGTGTATAGAATTAGTGCAAACGCACCAAAACCAAATCCCGCTATTATACCGTGGACAAAAGCAAGGTTTATCGGCACTGGTTTCATTAAGTCCTTTTCATTAGTATAAGCAGGGTTCACTTTGTGTCTTAGTTCAAGTTCCTCGTATCTACTATTTTTCCCGTGTATGCCTAGTAAATGAGCTAATTTTATGGATAGATAATGGAAATGGTAGTATTCGCCTCTGCGTATTATGTATAAAGCGGCGAGAAACATCGCAAGGCCGACTATAATATATGTGAATCCGAATGCAAATGACGTAGTGAATATGCCTGCGAGTGCAAAATAAGAAAGTTCTGACAATGCAGCTCTTTGTATAGTGAAACCCAAAGAGAATATTAGTCCGGTTTTGGCTCCTTTCTTTGTACTATAACTTCCAACAGAATAAGCGAACGTAATCGGCCATGTGTGTTCATCTGGGGTTATACCGTGTATCAGCCCCAAAATGAAGGATATTAACAGGGCGCTTAGCAAGCCGTAATATACCGGATTCCAGAGATTTATATAAACCATTAGTATAACCCACCCGCTTAATATTTAAATTTAGTATCTATGCTAGACTGACTTTGCGCTGTAAAATCCCAATTACTTTGATAGCGACGCTTTGCCTGGTGGGAGTAGTTTATCTACTGCATCTTTGCTGACAAGGACACCAGTGTTCTCCGCAAAAATCTTTATTATCTTGTTTATTATGTCCTCCCTTTTTTTGTTGCCGGGCCTTATTAAAACGTGTGCAGAGTCGGGTCTGTGTGCAGTGACGACTAGCGAGTATCCTTTATCGCTGACATAAATGGATATGAAAAGCCCGAGCTGCGAATCCTTTATGTACTCCCTTTTACCTTCTATATATGCAGCTCCTTTCTTTAGATACTCGCCGGATGGTGCTCCTTTTTTTACTTGGGAAGGCTTCACGTAATAGACATCTATGTTTCCTGCGCCCGCCTTCCATGCAGATGAGTACGCCGCTACTATGGAAGAGGCTTCTTCTATGTCTTCCTTTTTAATGCCAGCCTTCCCGGGTTTTATGACTCCAAATGGACTTCCAAATATATCAGCGTGCAGTACCAAGTCTTCCTTATCTGTATGTTTTTCCAATAATGACATGTTTTGGTTCGAATCCTTTCCCACTATGACAAGACATCCGTTGCTTGTGATAGCCCATCTAAACTTAGAATACCAAGATTCTTCCTTTATCAATGGGATCTTCCTGAATGCAGGATGAGGTTGATCCTTTTTCTGCATGGTAGACTTGAGCTTCTTTAACTTATCATAGTAGTCTGAGATAGTTTTCCTCACAGGGACAGTGACGTCTATTTTTACATTCTTGTCGTCGTTCCTGACTATAAATTTGCCATCTAGGTTCCATCCATTTTCGGAGAGCATTGATCTGCGGCCTTCGATTGGCGTTTTCGAATCCGATGCTGTAGTGATAGCATCTTCAATATCAATATAATTAGAATTCATGTAATCCAGTGCTTTCTCGTATTCTGAGATGGCTTCGTTTATCTTTTCTTTTTTGGTCTGTTTTTCTGCCGTGTTTATGCTTTCTCTAAAGAATTCAGTCACTGCTTCGTTTATGCTTGTGAAATAGTCTCTATCGGCAGTAGTATGCTTTATTTCTATTACAGCTAGGCTTTGTTTCGCTATTATGCTGGGCTTTTCAGGTTCTGATAACATAGACATGAAACAATCGAATAGGTTCCTTGTATCGCTCTCGTCAAGCTCGCTAGGTTTTTTGTCTTTTTTTATGCCAGATCTGTAACACAGTTCTTCTGCGTACAGGCCACCAAGTGATAATTCTACTGCGATGGCCTTTACTACGCTTTCCGTCTTTGAACTAGAAAGTGCTCCTGAAAAATTGTTATAGTCCGCGGAGAATACGTCTATCTTTTCGCTTGGATATGCGTATTTTTCCCCAGATGAGACTGTCCTAGTAACGTACCTACGGATGAACATAGACATTTCTATCACTCCGTCGCTTACAAGAGAGATATTGCCGTTTGAGAAAAGCTCTGCGATAATCTTCACGTTATCCGAAGAGATTTCGATTATCCTGTCAGAACCATGCATTGAGATATGCACTCTTTTCCCAGACAGAGCGTTTTTTACCCTCAAAGTGAACGGGTACTCCGCAGTCTCTTCTGGTTTGTTTCTAGATATGGCTATGTATTTTCCTGGGATTATCCTTAGCCACTGTTCTTCTCCTTTGAAGATAAGTAAGTATAACTCATTTTTCCTGCTTCTAACGTCTCTTATGATGCCGTTGTCTAAAAAAGAAAGCTCACCGACAAGCCTGAATAGGTCGAAAGAGGACAAAGTCTTTCTTGACATATGTCACTGCCCGAAATGCGATTTTAGTGTGCTCTTAAAGTCTCCTATTTCGTTTTCAAAAGCGGTCTTACGCTGGTTGATGACGTCCTGGTTCATTTTGTCATAAATCGGCCTCACAAATTTAGACACTCCAGACGTCCATTTATCTAGGAAGTCTAGCAAGAGGTCGGATATTATTGTTATCTTGAGTTCGCCCGTGTTTACCTTGACCTGTTTTCCATTTTGTATTGCTGTAGATTCAGAAAGACTACGGTAATCTAGTTTAATCGTCATTTTGTACGCCATATAATCATCCAATAACTTTTTGGCTACCCAAGTTATCGCGTAGTTGTTTCCACCAAATTGTACGAATGAAGTCTCACTTACCCGATATCCCATTCCAGTAAGAGTGTCTTTTATGAAGTTATAAGTATCCTGACTGTCCATAACACCGGCGTACTGGACAACATTCGTGCTCACTGATATAGTTTCCATATTTCCTATAAATAAAGGTCTTCGTTTTTATCACGGGTTTTCTCGGTTTCGCGTATATAGTCGTGTATACTTTTTATATCATCCTCTTTTAGAGCGCTTATCATATTCATAAACTCATTGCGTTCATAGGATTTAAGTTTTCCATTTTTATAATACTCCACTTTCCCATTGAGGATCTTAGGATTTACTTCTAGTATATATTCCGTGATTATTTTGCTGAAAGAAGCCATTTGTGCGTCCATAAGTTCGTGAAAATCTATCTGCGTACCGTTGAGGAAAGAATTTATCTTTAGAGTGTAGTCGCGTACTTCCAATCTATTGGTTTGATCTATTATCTCAGCTTTTATAGGGATAGCGCCTTTAATGTCGTTGCTTATCAAGGATTTAGAAAATATATCGTCTTCCATACTGAAAGAATAGAGGGAACTCCTCACAATTGCCTTGTTCTTATATCCAGAAGACATCCTAAGGCGTTCTAACACAATGTGTTTTAGGTCCTTATTACTGTAGTCACTTAATGAGTGTTTAACCAAGTCGTCTAATCCCATACTTAGTAGAGACTGGTCAGGGTAGTATACAACTTCATATCCGCTAGTATCGTCGGTTAAGAAGAGTATAATGCGTTTTGTGTTGTAAGCACCAAGTTCATAGTAATTCTCTATTATCTTGTAAGGAACCAACTTTTTTGCGTTATCGTTGTTCTTATCTTGGTTAACGTTATTATTTACTTTTCCGTTTATTATCAATTCTAAACCCACAACATTGTTTATCTTGTTTCCATTCGAATCGAAGTAGTCTTTATTGGATGATATACCTTGAGGGGTAAGATACATAATTCCTGTTACATCGTCTGCTACACACGTAGGTGCTAGTCTAGCCGTGTTATCCTTGTTTTTTGTGTTTACATATTCTGGGAATATAATAGGTATGAGAAGGTTAGTTTTTCTAATGTTTATCGTTCCCTTTTCTGCGTTGTATACAAGCAGCTCTGATGTTTTTTTAGGTTCATTTATATCGTATAATTTCCCTATTTTAATTTTAGAATAATTCTTGTTCAACAGATATTTGGTCGCGTTTAATTTTTTAAACACATCCTCTAAAAGCCCGTCTCTTAAATCATCTGAAGGAGTGTTTTTATTCTCCATTAGATACTATAGAAAGCAACCGAATATAAGCTTATTCTTTTGATTTACTTTAAGGTAGGTGTTTTTACCAAACTATAAGAAGACCTATTGCAGCTACCACCACTTCTACAACTGTCAACAGTGAAACTATCTGCCACTCCTTGAATCTCCCAGTTCTAAGGAAAATATGCGTGAGTGAGTATATCTTATTCCCATGCGGTGACTTTAGTCGATCATCTCTCTGCACTATTCCCCATGAGTTGGCGTGGAATCTTCTCCTAGCTTTAAGAATGAACTCGGCGAACCAAGGTATTAATAATATAACCCCCAAAGCTTCCATGTTTCCTATGATGACAGTTATCGCAAAAGCGCCACCTATAAGGTAAGTGAGTGAGTCCCCGGGTAGTATCTTTGCAGGGTAAGAACCGTAATAAATATAAGCGAGCAAGCCACCAACAGATATAACTGCTATCGCGAAAGCCGTATACGACTGTATGTGGAAAGAGAACAGGCCCAATGCTATGAAGGCGACTAGACCCATCTGAAGCGATAGGCCGTTCAATCCCTCTAACATATTGAATACATTGGCCGAGAATATGACCGCTATTGGTATGAATAGAAGCGTAAATAATACTTGGTTTATCTGCACTGCTCCTATAAAAGGTATGTTTATAACCGGTGTGCCCCAGTTTATCATCATGAGAGGCAATACAGCGATCAATGTAAGCACCGGTTTCTGCCACTGTTTTATCCCTCCATTGAACAAGGCGTAATTAGAAGCCATTTTTTTCAAGTTTTCTCTGGAGAGTCTTATCTTTCCACCAATAAGGTCATCTATGAACCCTATCATGGATATAGCAACAGCGCTGATAAGTGCTAGAAGCAGCAGTTGTACGTTTATTTCAGTGTTTACTATATAATTTGCAGAAAATATTAGAGCAAGTGTACCAGCGAAAAGTCCGAGCATAAATATCAGCCCTCCACTAGTCGGTAGTATCGGTCTAGTCCTCTTATTTATGTCCTGTGCTGTAAGGCCGATCTGCGCTAGTATAGGAACAAGGAACTGGCCGCTCACTAAAACCGCCAAAAAAGAGATGAGCCCTGCTATCAGAATCTCAAGTATCATCTAAATCTTAGAAAGCAGTGTTATTTAAAGGTTTTATAATTTAATCCAAGGCTATTCAAGTTTTAATATTTTGTAGGGTTAAACATAGTATCATAGCCCCGTAGTGTAGTGGTCAAGCACGTAGGCCTTTGGAGCCTGAGACACCGGTCCGAATCCGGTCGGGGCTATCCTTCTTAATGGATAATGCTATCTCAGAGAAATGGCACTGCTTTAGAAAATCTTTCAAAAGTTTATAAATTTGTGTTGTGTACCTCCCATGTGAAATTTTATCTTTCATCTTATAAAATGGGAAGTTCTGTTGCAAAACTTCGTCGAATGATTATCATTGAATGAAAAACATTAGTAAAATAGTAAAAAGCGAAGGTTTAATGCGTCGAAAGATATCCTAATGAAATCCTTTTCGCAAAATAATCTCGATTTAATAGGCGGTAGTTATAGCCATGTGGGCTTTTGCGTCCTTGTAATTTCGGCCGTCCAGCCAAAGTCTATAGTCTATGTGCAGCGCATTTACAGCGTTTGATCCCTTGATGTCGTTTATTTCTTTCACAATCTCATCTATCCTATTAGCGAGGGGAGCGTAGTATTCAAATATTCCCATAGACCTCAATGCCTTAGGGAGCTCGTAATCGGCAAAGACCGTCAGGCGCTCTACATCCTTTTCGTCAAACAGGCGGCTTCCGCCTGTCAGAAACTTCTCATACACCATGGCAGAACCCAACTGTGCTCTTTTCGCAAAAGATATCCTCTTACCGTGGTATATTGCATCGTCGCGGAATGAGGGGAAATCCTCAACAAGCAATTCTACAAGGCCCTTTCCTTCATTGAATAGGTGCCCATCAGCCCTTTCTACAAGATTGTAGAAATGCCCTCCATATTTATTATTGAGAACACGGCCGACTTCGTTTAGTATGCTGACTCTCTCATTTAGCATCGGGATCCTATTGACCCCATCGAATATCTTCTTTGTTTCTGGGCTGCTTAGGTTTTCTAGGTAATCTGCATCCAGTATAGGGAGCCCTTCATCAAGTGCGCCCTTCAATGCCGCCCACATGCCATAAGCGCCTTTGAATGGTACCCCTTTATATTCATGGATGTACTTTTCGCCAGTCTTAAAGTCATTGAAGGCGAAATTTATCGAGTTTCCAAGCAATATGAAATCTATCGTTTCATTGTTTAACTTTTCAGGAAAGACAGGGGCATCCCAGGCTGGCAGCTGCAAATCTTCTTTGCTGTAGTTGTAGCTGAGCTCTTCTATCTTTTTGTAGTTTATTTCAACATTTTTTGATTTGGATGCGATTAATAAAGCACCGAGAAGTACGTCTTCAAGTTTATAGTCATCTTTAGAGTTCTTCATTTGTATTAAACTGTTCACATCTTTATAAAGCTTTTTACTTAAATTCACCTTTTTGTTTTCCAAAGCGTCGATGTATCAACCATTTTATCGTCTTTGACCATCATTTCGCTAAACAGCTTTTCCAGTTCTTTATCGTCGATGCAAGCGTTTTGCTCTAGATGTTAGTAGAACTAGACTAAATTAAAATCGCCCGAAGCAGGATTCGAACCTGCAACCCTTTGGTTAACAGCCAAATGCTCTGCCGTTGAGCTATTCGGGCTTCAGTTTTTAAGTATGGTTTTTGAATCTATATATTCTTTTAATTTAGTCTGTATAAATCTTTTGAAGTCCTTTATCCCGTAAGGCTTATCATAGGAAGCGTTTTCTCCGTGAGGATACGAATTTTTGTGCTGTTTCAGGTATTCTTTGAAGCTGTCCATTCCAAGCCATACTTCGGGTCCATCTACCCTTCTTGTACTAGTGACAGGAGTATTGGCTATCTCGAGCAGTAGTTTAACCTCCTTATCGTAATATACAGGCGTAGAATCGTAGATTTCAACGCCATTCTTTCTCAATTCATCTATAAGTTTGGCTAATGATTTGTTGTATATCGAGAGGAACCTGTCCCTCGGCTCTTCTATCTTAGTAGAATATTCGAACAGTTTTGTGTGTCTTTTTTTAGATGTTATCCTAACAATCCTCTCTTCATCCTTTTCTTTGAATAGTTCAATGGATGGATGTGCTATGAACTTCTTCACAGAAAAGACAAATTTAGCAAGGTTTTCCTTGTTCAGGGAGCCGCATACGTTTCTCCTTGGATTTGTTGGGTCTATGACTACAAGGAATGAGCCATCCACATTAATATTCTCAAGCGCCCGCTTCTTGTCTTTATACTGTTGCCCAGGGTCTATGAAGATGGGAGGTCTCCATCCACTGACTGCGCTAAACAACGGCTTCAACCCGCCATAGTGCAGTACTAACAGCTCCAGAGAATATCCAGAAAAGCCGTGTCTGAACGTTTCAGATCCGTAGCATCCATTAGCCTTGCAGAACTGTTTCAATATTATTATGTCTTTTCTTAGGTCTTCATTAAGCCTCTTCCTAACATATTCCGTATGCAGGACAGATAGGTCTATAGAGTTCTCCACTTTATCCACAGACAGGAATCTTACTACTGGGACTATCTCCACAGGAATTCCCCTTATTTTTCCCCGGTAGTAAATCCTTGTACCCCTCTGCTCCATAAAATTTTTAGGTACAAGTTTTCCAAGCAGTTTTGTGCTCTTTTCAGAATCAAAAGATACGAATATGTCTATGTCGCTCTTGTCGACTATGTTAGTCCCTTTAGCGTACGAACCACCTAAGTTTACGTTTATAGCAGCCTTTTCTCTCTGTGCAGCATCCTTTATATGCCTCACGGCATAAGAGGCGACACTGTCCAATCTTTTTAATTCATCTTTTGAAGGGACAAAAGCTTTATAAGCGCGATTTATAACATTATTAGTTTTGTCTGACATACCTATCTTAAGAAGTACATAATTATATATGGATAATATACTGAGTGATAAGCTAAAAAAAATCCTAGGTGAACTGGGTTTTAATGAATTTACTGACATACAAAAACTGTCCATACCTAGAATATATTCTGGGGAGAATCTAGTGATAGGGGCACCGACTGGCTACGGTAAGACTCTTGCCGCATTTCTGCCGTTTATAGATAAGATAGACGCCAACAGCGGGAAACTTCAGCTCCTCTATATAACTCCATTGAGGTCTCTTAATAGGGACATATTCAAGAATATAATACAGGTATGCAACAGAATGGGAATAGAAGTCGATATACGCCATGGAGACACGTCTGCTAGAGAGAGAACAAATCAAGTTGCGTCTCCTCCGAATTGTCTAATCACTACCCCTGAGACTATCCAGTCCATGTTCTTGAGCAAGAGAATGGTCGAGCACCTCAAAGACGTAAAGTACGTTATAGTTGACGAAGTCCAAAGTTTGATGGAATCTAAACGTGGTACTCAGTTCAGTGTAGGCCTGGAGAGACTAAGAAGAATAACTTCATTCCAGATAGTAGGGATAAGCGCAACTATAGCAGATTTTGCTGCGACAAAAGCGTTTTTGGGCTGCAATGACAGCATAGAGTTCAGGGGAGAGAAAGAGTACAATATTAAGGTACTCTATCCAAATATCGAAAACGAGGATGAAATCATAGCATCGAAGGAAAATGTTAGCGAAGTCGTTGCTAATTCACTGCGTTTCATAGAAGAAGAGCTGAAAACATCCAAATCGACACTGCTTTTCACAAATACTAGGGAGACCGCGGAACTTTTAGGTTCCAGATTGGCTAAGTTCCTAAAGGACAGGAAAATAGAGGTACACCACAGCTCGCTTTCAAAAGAAGTGCGCACAGAGATAGAGGACAAGTTCAAAGTAGGCGACGTGGATCTTATGATAGCGACAAGTTCTCTAGAGCTGGGGATAGACATAGGAAACGCTGATCTCGTTATACAGTACATGTCGCCGCGCCAGGTCATAAAGCTTATACAAAGAATTGGTAGGTCAAATCACAATAGAACAGGTATAGCTGAAGGTAGGATTGTAACTATAAACGTAGACGACTACTTGGAAAGCATAGCTATAAAAGAGAGCATGGAATCCGGAAGATTGGAGACTATCTCTCTGCCTATGGGCAGTTTGGATGTGTTGTCACATCAGATAGTAGGATTAATAATAGACGGGGTAGGAAAACCCTCAGATATATTCAATATAATAAAGAAGTCGTACGCATACAAGGACACTACTAGAAAGAGCTTCGATGCGGTCTTGGACTTCATGATAAAGCATTATTTCATCAGATATTACGGCGAAGTACTGATAAGGACCAGAAAAGGGCTTCTGTTTTATATATCCAACATATCGACGATACCGGACAGAAAGACGTTTGTAGTAATAGATTCACAGTTGAACAAGAAGATCGGCGTGCTAGACGAGGGTTTCGTGGCTGAAAACGGCAAGGAAGGCAACACTTTCATAATCCGAGGCGAGAGTTGGAAGATACTAAGCATAGAAGGACAAAAGATAAGCGTGATCAGGTCATCTTCTTCTATAGGGGCTATACCTGCTTGGGAGGGAGAGCTTATGCCAGTCCATAGGTTCATATCCGAGGCCGCTGCGAATATCCGTCGCAAATATATAGATAAATTTTCTACGCTGAAAGAACAGAGGGATAACTTCATATTGCCCGACAGCGAGAATATCCTTATCGAGAGAGTAGAGGATTACATAATAATCCACGCCCCCTTCGGGAACAGACTAAATGAAGGGTTGTCAAAAGCACTGTCATCTGTGATAGCGTCGGCCGTCGGCGAAAGCGTGATCAGCAAGATAGATCCATACCGAGTCATGATAAAGACCAACCTGCCTCTAGAGGAAATAAGAAAACTTCTCTTCTCTATGGAAGACGCAGAGTCCCTTATAAGGGAGAATATAAGGCTTTCTTCCCTTTATGAGTATAGATTTCTTAACATAGCGAAAAGATTCGGTGTTGTAAGCAAATACGCAGATTTTACAAAGATGCACTTACGTACGCTCGTTGACCTTTACAAAGGCAGTGTCATAGAAGAAGAGACATTCAATGAGGTATTCAGGGACAAGATAGACATCCAAGGCGTATTAGATGTGCTGGATAAGATAAAAAAGAAGAAGATAAGCGTACACCTGAACGATGGAGACCCTTCTCCTTTAGCTTATGAAGGCATAGAGAGCTCTTATGGCGGGTCTCTCATAAAGCCAGCCGAAGCTAGGAAGCTCCTTCGTGAGCTCGTAGTGAACAGATTGAATGAGACTAAGCTTTTTCTGCAGTGCCTTAACTGCAGTAGTGATATAGGCGAATTCAGCTCGGAGAACACGGACGGTCTAAAATGCAGGAAGTGTGGGGCCAAGTATATAGGCTTCTATAAGACAAAATATCGCGATGAATACAGACCGCTGATAAAGAAATGGATAAAGGGCAAAAAGCTTTCCAAAGAAGAGGAAAAAACAATGAACAGGATAAAACAGAGCGGCACCTTATATCTTGCTTATGGCGGTAAAGCGTGTTTCGTCGGATCTTCTTATGGGATAGGGCCGCAGACAGCGGGTAGGATACTCGCGTCTTACAGCAACAGCAAAGACCAGCTTGTGGACAAGATAATCGAGGCCGAAAAAAATTATATAGAAACTAGAGAGTATTGGGGATAAACAGCGTACTTCTAGCTGGTGCGCCTAACTATTCCAAGATGAGTGGATAGCTCCATAATTTTACTGTGTAGAGGCTGCTATCTTATTTTTTATCTGGTCTATCACATTTTGCACATTCTGCTGACCCCCTATGGATGCCAGTCCTGCTGCAGACAATCCAGCCACTCCTCCGAGCGCACCCATACCTTGCATGAATTGCATAGGCAGAACTATCTTAGACGAACTAGATTCTCCCATCTGTTTTAATGCCTGCAGGTAGAGATACATGACAGATCTGTCATCAAGAGATTTGCCTCCTTCCCCTATGGCTTCTATGACTATCTTCTGTGCATCGGCCTTGAATCTTTGTGCCTGTAGCATGTTTGCAGCTATCTCAGGCTGCTGCATTGCAGTTATGACTTCTTGTGGAGGCGCTACTGTCCTTATCTGCACCGTCGGGACGTCTATGCCCCACTTCCAGGTCATATGTCTTATCGAATCCACCAATACATCGTTTAGCTTATCTAAATTACCAAATATCTGTCTCATAGTGAATGATGCTATGGCGTTCCTGACTGCTGATTGTACCAAGCTTGAAAGGCCCTGGCTATAGTTATCTATCTGCAGTGTGGCCTTTTCAGGGTCCACTATCTGATAATATATAGTGCCTTCAAGGGTCAGTTTTATATCGTCCTGCGTGAACACTTCTTGTGAGATTAGATCTAGCATCTTCACTCTTACGTCTACTTTCTTGTACTCTTGCTCGAAGAACGGCACTACTATCGCCCACCCTGGGCCTGCTATTCTATTGAACTTGCCTATTCTGAATATGATACCGCGTTCGAATTGCGTGTATTTTTTTACTGATGTTACGAAAAACACTAATATCGCGATGATAAAGACTATCAGCAGGAATATATAGTAGAAGATAGAGTACACTGTTCCCAATATGTATAGCACGATTATACCTACTACCCCAAGAATAAAAGCCCAAAATTCTCCAGGTGACATAAGAGTATTAGATATCGCAGATTTATAAGTTTATCAGGAGAAGGTCACACCACTACAAGGTCAACGTCTAATCTACTGCGCAGATGGAGATATCTAATAAGCCCGATGCCTTCTGTCCTGTCTGTACTGCCTATATATGGGTTAAACTTTGGAAAGGCTATCGCGTTTTTAACGCTGGATTCCTTATATTTTGATTTCGGAAGCAAAACATCGAATATAGACCAACAGTCTTTCCTATACGACACTCCATTGCTGTCTGTCACTATCACAGATGGATGAAGATGACCAAAGCATATTGTGCTGACCTCTGAAGCTAACTTAGTCGTCGGTAGCGCGTGTCCGTGTATGAAACCAGTTTTTCCGTAGATGAATTCACCAACAAGTTTAACGTTTTCTAGCTTGTCAGTTATCATATCTAGCCCCCCATCGTGGTTTCCTTTTGTTATTATAACCTCATTAAACTTATCAGAAATTCTGGACAACACAGTGGTGAGCACCCCTCTCTCTTGCTGGGTTATCCTCCCAAAACTAGCGCGTATATCGCCCAGCATTATCAGCTTCTTTGAGTTTATCTCTAGTATACTTTGAGTAATCTCTTCAGTTTTGCTATACACGTTGTATCCATCTAAGTTTATCTCTTCCTCAAAACCTAGGTGAACGTCGCCTATTACAGCATAATCCTCGAAGAACCCAACTGGTAACCCCTTTTTTACCCTAAACGGCATTTCGTCTATTTCCATGGTGTTTTTATTATGTACACGATACTTTTATAAGTTATAGAACTCCAATAATGATTTAAATAGGAGAAATATCATAATCTGAATCTATGAAAGTACCTAGATCTAGGCGAAGAGGAAAGAGTAGAATATTTAGGATGAACGATTTTCGTGCGATCGGAGTAGCCAAAATAATAAAAGACGACACCGGTATGAATGCGAGGGTAATAAAGTTTATTCATGATTCGTATAGGACCGCGCCACTCATGCAGCTGAAATTCGAGAATGGAGAAACCACTTTACTACCTGCATTCGTTGGAGCGTACGTCGGGAAGATAATCTCTTACATGAAAAACGAGAATACCGATACTGGAGACATAAAAAGACTGGGTGACATACCCGCTGGTACAGACATATACAATGTTGAGCTGAAACCAAAAGACGGCGGCAAATTAATAAGAGCAGGCGGGATGAGTGCGAAAATAATCGAGAACACGGGAGGAAAAGTAATGATTTCTCTCCCTAGCAACGCTATAATATCCTTGGACCCGAACTGTAGGGCTGTCATAGGAAAGGTAGCCAACAGTGGAAGGACAGAAAAGCCTTTTTATAAGGCGGGGAATAAGTATCACCTTATCAGAGCCAGAGGGAGATACTGGCCTATGAACGCGGCCGTAGCAATGAACGCCTACGAGCATAAGTTCGGCGGCAAGAGAAGAAGCACGCAACACAAGGCGAAGACATCTTCTAGGAGGTCACCACCTGGTGCAAAGGTTGGAGCTATAGCGCCTAGAAGGACAGGTTCAAAGTGATATGGTAGAATATTTATTTAGGGGAAAAACGGTAGAGCAGCTAAAAGAAATGCCAAGAGAAGAACTGCTAAAAATATCCAATGCAGACATACGTAGGATATTCAAACGCGGATTTTCAGAGCAAGAAAAGACTTTTCTAAAGAACCTTGAAAAAAGGAAAGCTAGCAAAAAACCCATTAAGACCCATATCAGAGAGATGCCGATACTACCAGAATTCGTAGGTTTGACAATACATGTTCATAACGGAAAAGAATTCGTACCGGTAGAAATAAAACCAAACATGATTTTTCACAGACTTGGAGAATACGCTCTAACTACTAAGCAGGTCAAGCACGGTTCGCCTGGTCTTAGGGCTACCCGTTCTAGCGGCTTCGTGCCGATAAAGTGATCCTTATGCAAGTAAAAATATCCGCTAGAAGGGAAAGTGTAAGCATTTCTTTGAAGCACACGCACGAGATCATGGAGGCGATAAAGGGCAGGAACGTCGATAAAGCAATAGTCTATCTCGAGAAGGTTCTAAAAAAAGAGGATTTTATACCGTTCAGAAAATACCCTAGCAAAGGACACAAACACGGCGTGCCTGCTGGGTTTCCTCAGAAAGCGACCAAGGAAGTCATCGAATTGCTCAACGAGCTGAAGGCGAACGCGAAAAACTCCGGTGCCAACGCAGACACTATAGTGATATCTGGATACGACCTTGGTAAAGGTGCCTTCCCTAGATATAGAGGAGGGGGCATAGTCCACAAGGGAAAAAGGGTGAATCTAAACATATTCAGTTTCGCAGAGAAAGTGAATGAGATAAAAGCGCCGAAACCAGAAAACGCTACTCCAAGCAATTCTGCCGATAAAATCACGACGGCAAATGAAGAGAAAGACGTAAAGACAGGACAAAAAGAACAGCCTAAAGACGAAAACAAACATGAGGAGGAGAAGAAAGATGTTACCAAAGAAAATACTTAATTCAAGAGTAAATGAGCACACCGCAAAGGAATACATACTGAAGAAATTTAGTAGGTTCGCTATAACGGACATAAGGATAGAGAAGACTCCTTTAGGCATGAAGATTGTAATAAAGACCCCAAAACCAGGCCTTATGGTGACTAGGGGAAATCAACTGTTAAAAGAAACCTCAAACCATATAGGTAAATATTTTAATCAAGAGCCTCCTCATATAGAAGTCGAGCAGACGGATGATCCAGAACTTAACCCGGAAGCTATAGCAGATTCCATAGCATTCAGGATATCTAAGTACGGACCTATGAAATATAAGATGATAGCTCATCGCGCGTTGGACGACATAATGAGGGCAGGCGCCAAGGGTGCTGAGATAGAAATAGGAGGAGTTATAAAGGAAAGAGCTGCTCACTTTAAGTTCAGGCCAAACGGCGGTGTTATGCCTAAGACCGGACAGCTAGAGCAGTTTGGTGTATTAAAAGCGAAGAAACAACTTACACTAAAAAGAGGGTCCATAGGCATAAAGGTGACGGTAGTCATACCAAAACAAATGCCTGGTGAGGTGAAATTTAATGACAGAAGAGAACCTGAAGGAGCTGGAGATGGAGCTCCTAAAAATGAACATAAAGAAGACGCAGGGACTTCAAGCAGCTGACGCTGGTAAGTATAGACACTTAAAGAAAAAAATAGCGCAGTTGAAGAACGAGCTCCATAAGAAGGAACTGGAAGCGTCGAGAAAGAATAAGTAGTATCGATATCCTAGTTGGTTATTCTCCTATTTTTGTAGAAATCTGGCTGCGTATGATTTTATTCTTATAACGATACAAATACTACTCCAACGAATAGTGCCAGCGTCAGTACTATTATCACTCCTTCCTTTACATGCATGTTGGCGCCATATCTACGTAGACTGTTGTTGACCTTAGATAGCTCCATCTCTCTGATCAAACCGAAGTAGTAGAATGTGGAGAACAGGATTATCGCAAAAAGCGCCACGACAAGGTAGACATAGCCGTGCACTAACAAAGCCTGGAATACCAGTAATTTACCGAAAAAGCCTATTGTCGGAGGTAGACCGGCCAACGAAAGAAGTCCCACGAACAACCCTATAGTACCTACTTTTGACATCGGGAACATTTTCTTTGCGTCCTTCTTGTAGATTATATTGTTATCCTCGAACAACTTATATGCCAGGAACACCAGCGCATCGGCCACTGCAAAACTGAACACGTAGAATATAGCAGCGTGTACTCCGACGTAATCCAACAATGCTATAGCTACGAAAGCGAACCCAGCCTGTGCTATACTGGAATAAGCCAGTATCCTCTTTATCTTCTCCTGTACCACTGCCATAAAACTAGCAAAAAATATGGTGGCTATCGCGAGAGATACGAACATCACCATCACGAAATTTGAGGAAACGGGTAGTGCAAAGAAGAAAACTCGTATCATAGCTACCAATCCGGCTGTCTTTGACACTGAAGAAAGGAAAGCAGTAACGGTTCCGTCTGAAGTTTCGTACACATCAGGGGCCCACATATGGAATGGCACTATCGTAGATTTGAAAGCTAACCCAGCTAACACTAGAGCTATACCAGCTATGAATGGAAGGTAATTCTTAACAGACGTTGCTGAGAAAGCAAGACTTCCAGTCCCTCCATAAATTAGCGAAGAACCGAATATTACTATTAATATCGATAAAAAACTTATCGACACGTATTTCATCGCCCCCTCCATCTGGCGATCCGTCTTGTGGAAGAACACTAATCCGTAAGACGCTATAGATATCATCTCTATCGCTAATATCAGCGATATAAAATTGCTAGATAAGACCACAAGGAGAGCTCCTAAAGTCGCGAAAAGAAATAGGAAATCTATGAAAACGCTGTGGTCTTTTGTATCTGCTAATAGGAATACATATATAGCCGACGCTATAAACAGCACAAACCCATTTACAAATCCACTGTACTGAGTGGAGGAGAAGAAAGCTATGTTCATGTTGCCCAACAGCACTTCTGCAGCGAAGGAAACTATCAACACGGTTAATGTCAGATAGTGTATAATCTTCCTGTCATGGATGTGTAAAGTAATCCTAAGAAAATCTGCTAAAATTATCAGAAGAGCACCTGCAAAAAGCACATATTCTGCGTTTATAGGTATCATATAGTTAAGCTAAATGAATTCGTTATTACTATTGGGACTACTCCTATAATTATTATGAATATAGAGAATATAGACAACTGGACAGCGTCAGCATATGAGATGTCCTTTACACCGGACATAGTTTTTTTCAATGAAGTATATAGTATCCGCTTCAGTGCTGATAAGTAATAATTAGTCGCTATAAGCACTCCTGCTAAAGCGACCAGTGTTATAGGATACGCAGCGTAAGCGCCTATGAAAACCAAAAGTTCCCCGACGAAATTGCTGAGACCAGGTACACCCAATGTAGCTATAACTGCCAGCACAAGGAAAACAGAGTACAACGGCATTTTTGACATTAGTCCCCCGAGCCTGTTCAGGTCTCTTGTGCCAGTTTTTTCCTTCAGAATACCGGCCAGTACGAAAAGCATACCGACTATGAAACCGTGGCTTACCATCAGAAATATAGAGCCGCTTTCTCCGATTTGGTTCAACGAAGCTATCCCTATGAAAACCAGCCCCATGTAAAATATGCTAGAGTATGCTATCATCTTCTTGAAATCCGTCTGGGAAGAAGCTGCTAGAGTAGAGTATATCACGGTAAAAACACCGAGCAGCATTAGAGGTATCTGTATAGACCTCATTACAGATGATAATAGTATAGAACCGAAAAGAATCAAAACATATCCTCCTAACTTAAGGAGCACTCCGGCTAACAGGACGCTGCCAGCGGTAGGTGCGCTCACGTGTGCGTCCGGAAGCCAGCTGTGCATAGGGAACATAGGCATCTTTATTACCGCCGTTATAAGCACGAAAGCAAAGATTACGTAAGAAATATATGAAGGCACCAAAGATATCATTGAACTTATTGTCCCAAGACTGAACGAACCAGTGTATATGAACAAAAGTATAAATGCCCCTAATAGTGTGAGCGAGCCGAACTGCGTGAATATAAGGAATTTCATACCTGCTTTTCTTCTTGTTTCTTCTTCTCCCCAAAACGTTATTATAAAGAAGAAACTTATCAGAACTATCTCCCAGAATATGAAGAAGGCTATAAGATTGGAGGAAATGAATACTCCTATAAGAGAAGCGTAGGACAACAGATAAAATATATAGAAAAGAGCTTTTCCACTGTTTATCTCCTTTACAGCTGACCACAGTCCGAGTGCTGGTAACGTTACCGCCAACAGCAGAAACGGCAGGCTTATCCCGTTAAGCTGGAGTGTGAACGCAAAATCTATAGAGTTTATTATACCGATGGAGAACCCGCTGAATCCTACAATTACTCCGATAAAAAACAGCGCCGATGTTATAAGAAAAGCTGAAGCAGCTATGTATTCAGGTTTTATGCGCCTCGGTAAGATACTGTTTATTGCAACTGCCACGGCTCCAAGGGCCGGAACAAGCACTAGTGAAAGCAGGTTTACCATACAAACACCGAAGCTACCACCAGGGACGCTATGATCCCTATCAGTATAGCTATAATATATGTTTCAACATTTCCATTTTCTATCCTTCTAGATTTAGAGGATAAGAACAGCGCAGAATCAGCAGATCTATCATAGAATTTTGATAGGGCATTGTCAAACTTTCCGACTGCGTCTCCTGCAGATACAAAGGACATGCCGATGGAGAAAAGTATCTTATCGTACGCTACTCTCATAAGCTTATTTGCAACGTCTTTGAACGATGCAGATGCAGTAGATAGTTTGTCTTTGTAAAAAACCTCGAACGCTACATACACTCCTAAGAAAGCTGCTGCTGTAGTTATCACTGTGAATATATCTATCTTATACATGAAACCAGCCAATACTTTAGAGAAAAAGAACAGCGTTGCACCTCCGATTGTCGATATTATAGATAGGATATAGATAGGCATCGCGGTAGACACTTTTCTGTCCAGCTTCACGCCTTTTCGGTTAAATATTAGGAAAAATGCTCTAAAGGAAAAAAGCGCCGTAAGGAATGATATCACAGTAAAGACTAGGCCTTCTATAGTTGTGAAGTTCGCCGAGATAGCCGTGTGTGCGAAGAAGCTCATAAACGGAGGGAGCCCTGATATTGATGCGAATCCGATGAGTGCAGGTAACTTGAGCCATGTCGACGAAAGTCTTTTTAGTTTAAGTTTGTAAACGTCTTGTACACCTATGAGTACTGCGAAAATGCCGCTGATAAAGAACAGCATAGACTTGAACACCGCGTGAACCATAAGATAAAATACCGCTCCTCCCGTGTTTATAGTACCTATGGCTATGAACATGAACGCTAAGCTTTCTATAGTGGAATAAGCAAGTATGCGCTTGGTATGCCTATGGTTCAGCGCCAAGAGGGCAGACAACACAGCTGTAATAAACCCTATAGACACGATTACTGTATTAAGACCAGCTGCAAATAGCAATGGGTACATCACAACTAATAGATATGCACCAGCCGCCACCATAGTCGCGGAGTGCAGAAGCGCACTTACGGGCGTAGGGCCTTCCATAGCGTCCGGCAACCACGTGTAGAAAGGGAACTGGGCAGATTTTGACAGGGCTGCTATGAGTATAAGTGCACCTGATAACAAGATCGTGATGTTAGGGAGTGCTGGCAACTCCTGTAGAATAGATGGTATAGAGAAAGTGCCTGTGCTCGTGAACAGCAGCACTATGGCAGCTAGGAAGGACATGTCCCCTATTCTAGTCATTATGAGAGCTTTCTTTCCGGCTGCAGATGCGCTTTCCTTCTTGTACCAGAATCCTATGAGCAGATACGAGCTTACGCCGACTAGCTCCCAGAAAATATAAAATAATAGAAGACTGCTCGAAAGGACCAAACCTAGCATGGACGCTATGAAAAGCGACATCTCTACGTAGTACCTTTCTTGTGGCTCCTTTTTCATATAAAATACCGAGAATATCAAGACCATCAAGGATATGAAAGAGACCATTACGGCCATTAATAAAGTCAGATTGTCACCGGAAATAGAAAGGTTGAAAAAATTAGACACCCCGAACCAGTTATACGATTCCGTAACTTGATTGCCGAAATACTTAAACAAATAATAAGTGGATAAAAACAGTGAAACCAACGCCCCCGTCAATGCTATCTTAAAGCTCTTTATCAACCTTTCTCCTATCAAAGGCACAAGGAGCATCGACACAATCATCGGCAATATTATAAGATAAAGCATAGTATCAACCTCTCGTGCTCTTTAACTTTTGTAATGATGTGGAATTCGTTCTCCTGCTCAAGGCTATCAGCATGGATATCACTGCGACCGTTTCGAATACGGCTATTATAAGAATCAACAATGCATAACTAACGCCGTTCATCCCTTCAGATCCTCCAGAACCAGCGACAAAATTTATCATTGCAGCGTTTATTATTATCTCACCTGAAACTATTAGAGTTATACCGTTGCGCCTAGTAATCACGCCAAAAAGCGCTATCGAGAACAATATTGAGGATAATACGGCGTAATAAGAGTAGGGTATCATATCTCCTCCCTGTTTATGAAGTATATCGTCGTTATTATCGCCGTTAGCGCTGTAACGGCTAGAATGACTAACACTATTCCATAATTACCTATGAAAAACTCACCAAAACCAGAATAATCTGTCCCAGATACTCCAGTCGGGCCTAGTCTTAACACTAAGAATGTTAGCAGAGCTAATATAGCAGCAGGTACCACCAAGATATACCTCCTACCGGAAGGACTTATCGTGCCCTCTGGCATCAACATTATGCTAACTGCCAGGATTAACACTATCCCACCGTTGTATATTATGAGTTCAGCGATGCTTAGGAAAACTGCATTTAGGAACAGAAACATGGATGAGACTCCCAGTACAAAAACGAATAGGAAAAGTACGTAATGTACGGTCTTTTTGCTTTCTATAATAATTATGGAGAAAACTATGAGAAGAGCAGAAATGGCAAAAAAACCCACAGTGCTAAGATCCATACCTTGTTCAATTATCACCTATATATGTAGATTGCACTAGAATTGTATACAACCATCTTTAAAAAAGATATATATTCATATATTGAGATAAGTAATTGTATGTTTGGGTTTAACATAAAGAACTATGAAAAAGAGTTCGACACCGATAAGCTTGAAAGCCACCACGTTTTCTATGATCTTTATATAAAAAGCAATGATCCGCAAGAATTAAGAAACGGGGTTTCTGAATCGATGACAGACATGGATTATAAGATACTTCTAAACGAGATGTCCAAATTCGACGATTCAGAGCTGGAAGAAACGTTCCGCGGCGGTAATTCCAAGCCGATAAGAGTCGTGATCAAATCTCTTAAAGACAACGTCAAGGGCTCAAGGTTCCCAATACTATGGAAAGTATGTGCAGTGTTGGCAGTTCTCCTTCTAGTAGCATCATTTGCACTTTATAGCAACCAAATATACACTAATCTTACCTCTTTTAAGGATCAGACATCCGCCTACATCTTATATGGTATGATAGTTTTCTTTGTGTTTACGATTATATTTCTAGCTATAAAAAAAGTAGTCCCTATATTTTTATGGGCAAAGATAATCGGCATTTATGACCCGACCGAGCAGTCCGCAAACGTCAGGGTAGTTCTGTCCGGGGATTGTGAAGTGAAGGATAAAGATTCATACTCTAAGTTGGAAAATGATATGAGCGAGTTGTACAGCGAGCTTTCTAGGAAATATGCGAACAAACTAGACAAAAGACAGATGTCGAGCACGGTGGCTTCGGCTACAGGGAACCAGGGTTCACAGAGGATAAACGATAAATTGAGGGAAATCGAAAATAAATCCGGGCAGTTGGAGAGAGATTTTACAACCGGTAAGATAAGCAAATCCGAATATGAAAGCACTAAGGCTTCTCTAGAATCAAAGAAGACACAACTGGAAGCATTGTTTGATCTACTTAATGGATAGAGTGAAAACTACCTAAAGATATAATTAAATTTTTAGTTTCTGTGTCCTCCTACAGAGAAAGAGTTAAAAATGTGTAAAAACAAATAGGATTATGTTTCCGAACCTAAACGATTGCAATTACTTTAAGAAGTCTAAGATAGATTACGACGGAAAGGAGGAGGCCGTCATGATTTACCGTTTGAAATCCAGTCCAGACTACACTTTCTTGTTTAGATGCCCTAAATGCGGTGCATCTAACGAATTCTCTGGCGAGTTGGTGATAAAGAAAGTAAAAGAAGATAAAAAAAATAAAGAATATATATTGTTAAGTTGCAGAAAATGCTCTACCGAGTTCAGGATAGAAAAGCTCAAAGCCGCAGGCGTGGGTAGGAAAAAATCCGCCTGAAGATATGAGCGAGCTACTAAGCGAAACAAAAATGCTTATAGACGGTTTGGGACTCAAAGAACTAGACAAGAACAGCCAGAACTTTCTCACAGACGAAAGCATAATAGAATCTGAGATAGAAAATGCAGAGCTAGTCGGCACAGACGTGGTTCTCGACATAGGTACAGGCTTCGGATACGGAATAAATAAGATAGCCAGCATCTGCAGGATAATATGCGTCGAAAAGGATGTAAAGATATTTTCTTATCTGATAAATAAGTACGAATTGAATGGAAACGTAGAGCTTATAAATTCAGATTTTCTGACGCTGGTGCCACCGGCGTTCACTAAGGTTATATCTAATCCGCCATATTCTATAGTCGACAGGGTGCTGAACAAATTGCTCAGGTACAAATTCGAATTAGGCGTGATGATACTCCCAAAGACTATATCCGACGGCCTTTGTGGTCTGTCTGGGAGCAAGAGGACAAAATTCTCCACAGTGCAGAGGATATTCTTAGATTTCAACCCTATAATGCAGATACCGAACACTGCTTTTTACCCACAGCCAAGGGTCACCAGTACGATGGTCAAGATAAAAAGAAAGCCGAACGACTTCCTACAAGAGGTCATGAAAAGAGATGAGATGACCGTAAAAAACGCCGGCCTGCGCGCATACCAAGACCTTAAGAATAAGACTAAAAGGGAAAGCAAAGAGATTTTAGATCCAATGGAAGAGGCACTGGCAGACATAAAGAACAAGGAAGTAAAGAAACTATCTCTACAAGAATTAGACCAGTTAACAGAGTATATACGCAAAAATATATAGATCAATCGATAGATTTCATCTTTTCACTAGGCATCTTTACACTAACAGCCTTGCTTATCCCGTCTCCAGACATAGTCACGCCGTAGATGACGTCTGCTCCTAACATTGTAGCTTCGTTGTGCGATATTATTATGAACTCGGTTCTTTCTGAATACGCCTTTATTAATCCAGAGAATTTAGACGAATTTATTGAGTCAAGCGCTGCGTCAACTTCATCCAATACATAGAAGGGCACATCTATGTATTTTGATATCGATATTATAAGAGCTATAGATAGTATTGATTTCTCGCCACCACTCAATCCTCTAACATTGTGTACTTTCTTGTTTGGTAAGTCGACCTTTATGTCTAATCCTCCACTGAATATATTATCTGGAGTGTCTGGTGTTAGTTCGGCAGTGCCGCCTGTTATAGAGTTGAAAACGCTGGAGAAAACTTCGTTTACCTCATTTAGAGTTCTCGTAAATGCTTCTAGCTTCTTAGATTCTATGTCCTTTATCACGGATAATATCCTATCTTTTTCCTCGTTCAATTTAGCCAGTTTTTCGCTTTCTTCTGTGTGCTCTTGCATAGTTTTGTTGAAGGTTTCCAGGGCAAGTTCATTTATTGGACCGAAAGAAGATACTTTAGAACTCAAGTAGGACAGTCTTTTCTCTACCGTCTGTATTGTGTCCTTGTCTTCTATGACTACATCTTTGACGGTGTGTTTATTTAATTCTTCTTCTGCTGTCTCGAACTTTACCCTTAGCTCAGCTTCCTTTACTCTGAGTGAATTCGAATCAGATTGTACCTTATTAAGGTCTTCTTCGAGTTTTGATACGCTTTTTTCTAGGTCTATCGTCTCTTTATGCAACTGGTCCCTTCTTTTTCTCAGGTTCACCAACTCGTCAGATTTCCTTGCCAGGTCAGAAGTTATCTTTTCTAACTCCTTCTTCCCAGACTCTATCTTTGAAGACGTACTGGTCATGTCTGAATAGAATCTTTGCCTCTCTTTCTCCAACTCTGATTCCCTCTTTAGTAGATTACTGTACTCTGATTTTAGGAGGGTTTCCACCCTGGATGTAGCTGTGCCAAGCTTCACCTGTAGAGCGTTTATTTCCCTGTCTAGAGACTCCAACTCCTTTTTATTGTCCACACCTTCTGTTTTCGCACTGTACAGACCGCGTAGTTTTTCTTCTGTGTCGAATTTCTCCGATTCAAGTATAGCTATTGCGTTGGTTATATCAGATTCCGATCCCTGAAAACTAGACAACTCCTTTTCTATGCTCCTTAAGTCTTCATTTACATCTGTTATGTCCTTTTCGTAAGTCTTTATCATAGACATTAAGTATGTTAGGGTAGGCTCGTTCTCCACGAGCTCGGCTTCATATTTCTCCTTTAGAGCGGTATGTTCTTCCAGTTCTTTCTGTAATTCTCTGTATTTTTTGTTCATTTCAGAGAAATTTACGACCTCTCTGTGTCCCCCAGACATTACACCGGTCTTCTCTAGAATAGTGCCGTCGATAGTTACCATCCTGTATTTAGTTATTGCTGATTTTGCTTTCTCGAACGAGTCGACTAATAGTGTGTCAGAAAACACGAATTTCATCGCATTAGACACTTCGTCATCGAAACTGACTAGATTGATAGTGTAGTCTATAACGAAATCCAAATTTGGACGTTGACCTACATTAGCGTACACGATCTTGTTTAAAGGTATAAAATTGAAATTACCGAGCTTGTCCTCCTTCAGCTTGTTTATGCATCTATCCGCGACTGTATCGTCTTCAACGACTATAAAATCTCCTCTACCACCTATAGATCTCTGTATAGCATCTGCGTAGTTTTCGTTCTTTATCGCGAAAAGTTCGTTAACTGTGCCGTAGATTCCTTCTATACTCTTTTTAAGTCTGTCCGACACTTCCACAGCGCGATTCCTGGACGCAATCGCAGATTTTTGGCTTAGAATGCGCTCCTTTAACCAATAGATGGTATCCGCTTCCATCTTTATGTCGCTCTTCAATCTATCTATGTGCGGTTTAAGGTCCGAGAACTTGAACGTTACTTCCTTCTTTTCAGATTCAAACTTAGCTTTCCTAGCACTCAATTCACTGTATCTAGATTGTAGTTCTGCGCTTTTTGGATAATTCGCCAAAGCCAGCTTATATTCATATACCCTGTTTGTTATGTCAGTTAGTTTTTTTTCTAAAGCTTCTCTTCCTTTTATCGCTCTATCAGCCTCTAATGTGGCTTCTGTAAGCTCGTGTCTATTGCTTGTGAGAGTGTCCAATTCAGATTTCCATCGGTTTATGTTTTCGCTTTCTTTTGCGGATTCATCTGAAGTTTCTTTTATAGATTTCTTTATTTCTGTAAGTGTCTCCTCTAATCTTTCTATCTGCTCCTTGTCTGTTTCTAGCACCGTAGACAGTTTGGATAAATCTATGTCTAGTTCCTTCGCTTTATTTTCTGCTTCGGATATTTCAAGTTCTCCCTCTGATTCTGCATGAGTGTTTATCGCATTTATTTCTTCTCTGGCTTTAGATAATTTTTCCTTGAGAGAGTCTCTTTCCGATGAGATGTTGGCTTTTTTCGTGTCTATCTCTTCTATGGATTTGGTTACGTTTTCTAACGCTTCTTTTGCAGCGTTTCTGCGCATCAACGCTGCCTTTGCGCCAGTCAGCTCGTACTCGTTCTTGAGCTCATTGAATTCCTGTGCGCGTTTCTTTTCGTTCTCAAGTTTATCCATAAGTTTCTTTTTCTCGTTGAGAACAGTTTCTATTTTCGAGACGTTGTCTTCCACTTTTTTCATCTCGTTCATAGATTTCTCCTTCTTTTCTTCGAAGACGCTTATGCCGGAGATGTCGTTTATTATCAGTAGTTTTTCTTCAGGGGATGAGTTGGTTATCCTTTCTATTTTTCCCTGGGGGATTATGTTGAAACTGTCCTGTCTAACCTTTATTATAGAGAGTATGTTAAGTATCTCCTCCTTCGTGGAAGCTTTACCGTTTATCCTGAAGACGCTTTTTCCACTTTTGTCCACTTTTCTACTTATAGATATCTCGTTTTCCTCGAAGTTCTGGAACGTTCTGTCTGAATTATCCAAGATTATGTTGACTTTGGTGTACTCAGCGGGGTTGTGGATCTTGCCACCGTTGAATATAAGGTCTGTCAACACTTCACTTCTCATTTCCTTCTTTGACGATCCACCTAGCACGAAAAGCAGAGCATCAACTATGTTGCTTTTTCCAGAACCGTTTGCGCCTGCTATTATATTGAAGCCCTTCGTGAACGTGAATTTGACGTGCCCAGAAAAAGACTTGAAATTGTCAAGGTCTATCTCTTTTATGTATGTCATTAATATTTATCTAAGCTCCCGCTTTTAACGCTTTCTACCAAATCAATGGCTTCGACGGTAAAACCAGCTTATAACGTGTGTATAGAAGCCAGTTTTTTCAGCTTTTCAGGCAGATACTTGCCGCGTATATGCAACACTATCTCGTTGCTTGGGTGGGTTTCTCCTTCATTCTCTGTGAATATAAACATCTCCTCGCCGTCTACTATTATGAATCTACCTATATCAAGGTTCGTCTTATTCAGTTTTCCTATCTGTTTTATTTCGGCTGCGAGCGCTTCTGATACATCCTTAACAGGAGCGTAGAGGTGTATGGTCACGTTGTTAGCCTTGGCTTGCTTCAATGCCCTCCCTAGAGCTTTTATTTTTGTCTCCAATCCGTTAGCTGAGCTTATTATAATTATTTCGTTCTTTGCTTCCTTTATGCTCTTCTTTATTCTAAAGTAAGCGGACTCCGCTCCCTGATAAGAAGTAGCGACCTTGTTTTCTTCTACGAATTTTATACCTCTATCATAAAGATTCTGTAGGTCCTTCATTACCGCACTTTCTTTGAGTTTGCTTAGTTTGTCCAGCTTTCTGTCAAGGTCTTCTTTTGCTTTTTCCTCCAATCTTTCTATTAGGTCGGATGGAGGTACTGCACGATAGCTGATAGGTTTACCAAGGTTTCTTATGACGAAACCCCCATTTTCCAGCGATACAAGGATATCATATGATCTCGACTTAGGTATGTTTGCTATGTCGCTAAGTTTTCCAGAAGTCGATTTTCCTTGTGACAAGAGAGCGAGCCACATTTTAGCTTCATAAAGATTTAGGCCAAAAAGCCTCCTTATCTTTCCTATATAATCTTCTCCAAAAGACAATGCCATTATATTACCTCCACTTAAATTTACTACTACTAGTATAGAATTTTTTGGTATATAAGTGTTTCTAAAAGCAAAAAGCTAAAGAATAAATTTCAAATCCTGGATTTGAACACAGCTACGCTCAATCCTATCACGATAGCGCCTATCACTATTTCAGATCCTGCGTACCCTATCCTAGGCAGAAGCAGCGAGAGATAGTATGTGAATCCGATTGCTAGTAACACTACTCCCACAGTGTATAGGACCAGACCAAGCACGCTGTCTATGATCCTTTTCTCTGATTCGAGCAGAGTCGACTTCGAATTCGCTTTCATTACTAATCTACATAGTACAAGTATATAAGCGTTTTCAAAGATACTCAAAAATATGACGTTAAAATCGTTTTAAAGTACGGGCTGTATTAATTTGTATGGAAGATAGTCCTTGCGTATTCTGTTCGATAGCTTCTGGTGCGATAAAATCCAACGTCGTATACGAAGATGAACTTATAATCGCGGTGTTGGACATAAATCCAGCTACTAAAGGTCACACCATAATAATCCCCAAGGAGCATTATAACAGCTTATATGAAATGCCGCAGCCAAGGTACCTGTCTTTGCTGAGCGTAGCCAGGGCCATAGCCTACGCGCTTAAGCTTTCTATGGGATGTAATACTGTAGACATGATATATACACAGGAGCTTAGAAAGGGGACATTGACTCCACACGCGCTTATACACGCCATACCACGGTATAATGAAGATACTGTAAATTACATATGGCAGCCTACCCAATTTTCTGCAGAAGAAGCCGCGGGTATAGTTTCAATTATAAAGAAAACATTAGACAATGTAAAAGAATCGGAGACGCCAAAACCAGTTCAGACGGTTAAGCCAGCTCCAGCTACCCAGGCTAAACCTGAGGAGAAAAAAGAAGAAAAACCGGTTGAACTGAAGAAAAAAGTCGTCGTTTTCTGAGGAGCTATTTCGGAGAATACTCCTCATGGTGCACCATTTCTTCTTCCACTGAGTTCTTGACTTCCTTTTTTACTTCGTTGAACTCCTTGTTGTTTATGTCAAAATAGTCGAAGAACGATGGGGAAAGCTTTAGGGCTTTCTTATTTCCATCCATGTACGCTGTGACTAGACCGCGCGATACAAGTTCCTTTACGTGCTGGTACGATACGCTACCTCTCTGTTTGACCAGATCCGACTGCATGATTTTTCCCCTTGACGCTATAACACTTAAGGTCATTAACACTCCTTTTTTCATGTCTGTCTTTAGGTTTTCCTCTATCAATGGTATGAGATCGTGCCGCAGCTTCATCCTTAACATAGTGCCTTCTTCGGAAATGCTGAAGGCGCTTTTTCTGTCTGCATAAGACTTGTTAAGTTCCCTTACTGCTTTCCTTATAAGAAGTGGGTCTACTTTTATCCTTTTTGACAGTTCTTCTATGGTTATCCCGTCTCCGAAAGCAAACACCAGTGCTTCAATGTATTCTTTTGTTTTTGACATATATCTCCGCGAAAGGTTCATCCTGCTCCAAGTCTATCTTGTGCATGTTCGCCAAGAACAGCAATGGCAGCAAAGTATACACGAAATCTTTCCTGTCCTTATCTGTCAACAGCTCAGAGAAGCTCACCACCTCCCTATTTATGAACATCTGTATAAGTTTATCTATTATTAGGTTTATCCTATCTTCTATTCGTATCTCCTTTATTTTCAGATCGAATTTTATCTTTGGTTTTTCGCTGAATCGTATTGCTTCTCTTATTGCTGATATCAATTCGGTGAACGTTATCCTGCGGTTTCTAACTAGCGGAAGCTTTGGAGTTACGAGTATGTCGAATGGCATAGATTTCACATACCTGTTTTGTTCCTTCCCTCCCTCTTTTTCTATGTTCTTGTTTAGTATATCATCGGCTAGACTGTCAGACTTCATTTTTAGAAGTATAGCAGCGGTGTGGACGAATCTTCCTCCAAATCGGAAGTCTATCCTGTCGTTTGATACTATCTCTAGGAACTTATCTGTGACCTTTATCAAGTCTATGTCCATTGGATCCATCCCTTCCCCCTTTACTATAGTAGATATGAGATGTTCCCACCCGAGCTCGTCATCTAGTATGAGACGATAAAGTTCCTCGTACTCCATGTTCAGCCGAAATACGCCAGGTCTTTTGCTTTTGCCTTCTTGGCGTATATCTTTTCCGCGGTTTCAGCGTATCTTTTGACGTCTTCCGCTGTAAGGCTAGGTTTTATTATATCGAAAGCCTTCTCAAAGTCTTCCTTCGTCACGATGTTAGAGTTTATGTCATTCCTCAATGCTATCATACCAGCCTCTTTCGTTAGGCGCTCTATATCTGAGCCAACGTATCCTTCTGACCTTGATGACAAGTAATCTATCAACTCAGATTTGTCTCCTTCTATAGGCATTTTATTAAGATACACGCTGAAGACAGCTTTTCTCTCCTCTTGTGTAGGGGGTGGTACAAAAACAACACTGTCAAACCTACCAGATCTAAGTATAGCAGGATCTATCCTATCTATTCTGTTAGTCGCTGCTATTACCACGACGTTCTTAAGCGGCTCTATTCCGTCAAGTTCGGTAAGTAGCTGGTTTACGACCTGTTCGTTCACATTGTTGCCGTCGATAGATGAACGCGAGGATGCGATACTGTCTATTTCATCTATAAAGATTATAGAAGGAGAGACCTGTCTCGCTTTATCGAATATATCCCTTACCTTTTTCTCGCTTTCTCCGACCCACTTGCTATATATCTCCGGTCCCTTTATCGCTATAAAATTGGATTCGGTTTCATTGGCTACTGCTTTAGCTAGTAGTGTCTTACCTGTGCCAGGTGGTCCGTATAAAAGTATACCTTTCGGAGGAGTTATGCCCAACTTTAGGAAGGCGGAAGGATACTTAAGCGGCCACTCTATTGCTTCTTTAAGCTGTTCCTTCACTCTGTCCAGTCCTCCGACGTCTTTCCATTTCACGTCCGGTCTTTCTACCTGGACTTCCCTCATAGCGCTAGGCCTAACGAAACGAAGGGCTTCCATGAAATCATCCATGCCGACGATCAGCTTTTCCAGGACGTTTCTAGGTATATTTTCGTCTTCCTTTATGTTCAGTTCATTTATGTTCCTTCGTATTACGTTCATCGCTGCTTCTTTCACAAGGGATTCTAAGTCTGCGCCGACGAAGCCATGCGTTATCTTAGCCAGATACTCCAGATCGACTTTTCCCTTGTCAGTCTTGTCCAAAGGCATGCTTCTAGTGTGTATTTTCAGTATGTCGAGCCGTCCCTTCTCATTTGGCACTCCTATGGCTATCTCCCTATCAAATCTACCAGGCCTTCTAAGCGCCTGGTCTATAGCATTTGGCCTGTTTGTGGCTGCTATCACTATGACTTTTCCTCTTCCTTTCAGGCCATCCATCAGCGTCAGCAGTTGGGATACTACCCTGTGCTCTACTTCTCCTACGCTTTCCTCTCTTTTGGTCGCTATAGCGTCTATTTCATCTATGAATATTATCGCCGGTGCGTTCTTTTCCGCTTCCTCGAATAGCTCCCTCAGTTTCTTCTCTGCATCTCCGACCCACTTGCTCATTATCTCAGGTCCGTTTATAGATATGAAGTATGACTCGCTTTCGTCAGCGACCGCTTTTGCAAGAAGTGTCTTACCTGTGCCAGGCGGTCCATACAATAGCACTCCCCTGGGTGGAGTTATTCCAAGCCTCATGAATATCTCCGGGTGCTTGAGTGGCATCTCTACCATCTCCCGTATCTTTGATACTGCATCTGACAATCCCCCGACGTCTTCGTAGCTTATGTGCTTTACTCTCCTCTCTTCACTCGTCTTCACTAACTCAGCCGAGATGTTTACTTCAGTGTTCTCAGTTATTACGACATAACCTTTCGGTGAAGTAGATGTGACTACGAACCTAAATTCTGAAAAGCCGAAAAGTGCAGATGGGAAACCTCCTTCAAACATTATGTTTACTATGTCGTTCCCAAAAACCGATCCCAATCCCCCACTGTTGGAGTTTCCTACCGTTACCAAGTCTCCCTTAGATACGGCTCTGCTGTTAAGAAGTCTACCTATAAGCTCTTCTGCTCCTTTTATCTGTACGTTTGAAACTGGAGCCAAGTTGACTATGTCCGCTTCAGAAACGTCTATTTTTCTAACCAGTACGTTCTCGCCTATGGCTGCTTTCGCGTTTTTCCTCGTAGTACCATCCATTCTTATTATCTTCAGATTAAGATCAGCAGGGTAAGCACGGTCTACTCTAGCTACAGTCTTTCTCGCTCCCTCTATTTCTACGTAATCACCAGGTCGTATGCCGATCTGTTTCATCGATGTCGTGTCTATCCTGACAGAGTTAAGACCTATGTCGTCCTGGTGCGCTTCAGCAACCTTCAAAGTCGTTCCTTCTTTATCATCGTATTCCATTATACCTCCTCAAACACAAGTACTCTCCTTTTACTGTACTTAACGTCCCATTTTTTGACGAAATCCTCCGCGTCTTTTTCGTGCTCGGACGGCAGCATTATCATACTTTTTCCAAGCCGTCTACCACCGATAGACTGTAGGATCCCATCATTTCCTCTCCTTCCTAAAAGAGCGTAATTGAAAAGCATCTTCTTGCTCTGGCCAAGTTTAGTGAGGTCGTACGATATTTCGGTCAATTCGTGCAGACCTAACCTTTCTATAAGCGGTTCGTTATAGAATATACTCATACTATCGCTGAGCTCTTTAAGCATTCTCTTCTCGAATATGTCGAAGAAATCCGTGAATTCTATATCGTTTCCGAATATTCTCCTAGCCTTATCTTCCAGGTCTTCATTGTCTTCTTTGAAGACCACGTAAGTCTTCTCTCCTTTCTTTAGCACATCAAAGATTTCATCTACCAAATCTTCGGGGATAATATCGGTTTCCATTTTTGTTTATATTAAACCATGATAGGTAATAGTATATAAAGTTTACTATAAACCAAATATTTATATACCCTCAAAATCGACATTTAGGATCTTCTTTAATGGACCCAGTTCCTTCTCTTTCGAATATATGACATCTAACACCAATGGTCCAAATTTATTTTCTTCATCGTGAACGTTGTATTTGCGGAACACCGTTTTATTGTCATACACTGAGGTATAGGTGTTCACTTCCCCGATGATTATTACTTTGTCGCTATCTATGTAGAACTTCCTTATCTCTGTATTCTCGTTTCCAGATATAGAAACAGCATTGCTTCTATTATCTATCAAATACGCCGCATGGTTCTTGTGTCTGCCACTGCCTATAATTTCCTTGTCTGTCCATGTGTCTTCCTTCATATCAGCGCAATCTGACACGAGTATATCCAATCCAACTTTAGACCTGAGAGACATCAAGGATTTTATATAGGCCACATCATACATTTTTTCTAAAGTAGGCTTCATACCGTAGTTGCATAGCGTACTGTAACTTATGGATATAAACTCAGGGTCCCTGCCATGCAAGTATGAACGGGTATTTTTCACACGGGCGAATAACATATCCACCAAATCTTGCGGGGGACATGTTTTTCCCATACATAAAATAATAGGTATATCTATAATAAATGCCTGTCATTTTTAATTATTGCACGGTTCTGCTTTATTTTTTCACAGATTTGAATATCACTACAGGCGTCAGCATCCTCACAAGCTTTTTCCTATATCCCTGTCCCCATACCTTGTCTTTCGGATCGAAAGGCTCCAACACACTTTCCAATCTTAGTCCGCTGTCGATTACATCGTTTATAATCTCACTTACCTTTCTCTTATACATCATGAACGTGTGTCTGCTTCCATCGGGCCACCTTTCTTTTTCTGTCAATATCCCGCTTTTGTTATAGCTCTCAGAAAGCTTCATAGTGTCTGGGTCTATCGTGATATAAAAAGGATGGTCGACGCTGAAAACGAATATGCCCCCTTT
>JAJZLM010000014.1 GCA_021850635.1 Nanobdellota archaeon | reverse complement strand
AAGTTATGAGCGTCTGATCGCTCAACCCGTTCAGGTTTTGTTTATAAAGTGTTTTTTGTTTACAAAGCCATATATTTTTCATATTTTATAAACAAAGCCTATCATACCAAAAGCTTTAAATAAGGAAAAGCTACTTTATAGTATAATCCAAATAGGATAAAACTCAAAAAGGTGATTTAAAATGGCAGAAGTAAAACCTCACATGAATTTGATTTTTGTAGGACACGTAGACTCGGGGAAGTCTACTTCAGTCGGAAGACTTCTTTATGAAACAGGTAGCTTCAGTGAACAGGATAAAGCGAAGATTCAGAAAGAGATTGAGACATTAGGAAAAGTAGATTTCGAGTTCGCTTATTTCCTTGACACGTCTGGTGAAGAAAGAAAGAAAGGTGTAACTATAGACCTTAGTCACCAGAAGTTTGTAACGGATAAGTATGAGTTTACAATAATCGACGCTCCAGGACACGTTGACTTTATAAAGAACATGATAACCGGTGCTTCTGAAGCAGATGCTGCCGTACTGGTCGTAGATGGAAAAGAAGGCATTATGGCCCAGACCAGGGAGCACACATATCTGATAAGAGTGTTCGGTATAAAGAGCCTTATCGTCGTGATAAACAAGATGGACCTTTTGGGATATGACCAGAAGAAATATGAGGATGTGAAGAAAAGCATAGTAGAGATGGTCAAGGTATCATACCCTAATGCTGAGTCTTTCAATTATGTGCCTATCTCGGCTAAAGACGGTATTAATATAGCTAAAAAGTCCGATAAGATGCCTTGGTACACAGGGCCTACTCTACTGGAAGCGCTAAACAACCTTCCTTTGCCCGAAAGGCCGACTCAATTGCCGCTTAGGGTACCAGTTGAGGATGTTTACTCTATACAGGGTGTAGGTACAGTTCCTGTAGGAAAAGTTGTAAGCGGTATAATAAAACCAGGGGACAAGATAGTTTTCGAGCCTTCACACGTGAATGGAGAAGTCAAATCTGTTCAAATGCACTTCCAAAACTTGGAGCAGGCCGGTCCAGGAGATAACATAGGGTTCAATGTGAGAGGAATAGAAAAAGACCAGATAAAGAGAGGAGATGTAGCAGGTCTAGTATCGAATCCTCCGACAGTAGTTACTGAATTCACCGGACAAATAATAATACTGCAGCACCCTACAGCCATATCCGCTGGATACAGTCCAGTTTTGCACACGCACACTGCACAGGTTCCGGTAAAGTTCAAGCAGATAATTAAGAAGTTAGATCCAAAGACTGGAGCTACAGTGGAAGAGAATCCAGCAACTATAAAACAAGGTGATGCTGCGATAGTCGTACTAGAGCCGCTTAAACCTCTGTCGATAGAAAAGGCTGATGTCATCCCACAGCTAGCAGGTTTCGTCATAAGAGACATGGGTCTCACTATAGCCGCTGGAAGATGCATAGACCTTGTAGTCAAAAAGGATTAGAAGGATTTTATACCGGATTGATAAGAGTGGATGACACTAAATCAAAGTAAGTGTATATTATATGTACTTGCTTTCTTTCTTGCCAGCTTCAGTCAAACTGACAAATCTGGCATTGGCTCTGAATTCCTTTAAGTCCTTCGCGTCTAAATAAGTCATAGCAGACCTTAATCCGCCGATTAGGTTGTTTACTATCTTGACAGTACTGCCCCTATACGGGACCAATTTTTCTGTCCCTTCTGGTGTGTAACCTTCTATATCCACAACTTCATTTGTCTTGAAGGATCTGTCTGCAAAAGCATCCACTGAAGCCATTCCCCTATAAAACTTGTAATTTACGCTTTCCTTTGTTATTATGCTTCCCGGGCTTTCATCAGTTCCTGCAAGCAGACCGCCTATCATCACAGTTTCTGCTCCCCCAGCTATAGCTTTTGATATGTCAGCTGATTTTACTATCCCACCGTCTGAAATTATCGGGACACCGTTGCCAGAACATTCCATGATTGCGCTTAACTGAGGGTAACCTACGCCTGCTACCGGTCTTGTAAGGCACGCTCCACCTGGCCCTATTCCCACTTTAACGCAGTCTGCTCCAGCTTTTTTTAGATTTATCACACCTTCTTTAGTCGCAACGTTCCCTGCTACTACATCTATAGAAAACGCTTTCTTTATAGCCTTGACAGTGTCTGCGGTCTTCTCAAGGTATCCATTGGCTACATCTACTACTATAAAATCAGCTCCTGCATCTATCAGGGTCTTTGTCCTTTCCAAAGAATCGCTCCCTATACCGACGGCGCCGCCGACTATTAACCTGCCATGTTTGTCCTTGGAAGCCGAACCGTAGCTCTCAGAGATCATTATGTCTCTAGTGGTAACCATACCGCACACTCTCCCTTTTGCGTCCACTAAAGGTAATTTTTCTATTTTGTTTTTATGCAGTACACTCTTGGCTTCTTCCAAAGAAGTGCCTTTTTTGGCGGTTATAACGTCTTTTGTCATCATTTCAGAAACTTTCTTATCCTGATCTGTCTCAAACTGAAAATCCCTTTTGGTGATGATACCTACAAGTTTTTCACCGGATGTTACAAGAAAGCTGCTGACTCCTTTCTCCTCTATGAAGGAGCTAAGCTGCTTTAGCGTGAAATTTGGTGGTACACAATAAGGCTTGTCTATTATTACGTTCTGTTTTCTCTTTACTTTAGATATTTCCTCGGCTTCCTTTTCTATAGTGTTAAATCTGTGTATTACACCGACACCACCTAGTCTTGCCATAGTTATTGCCATAGTAGCCTCTGTGACGGTGTCCATGTTAGAACTTATTATTGGTATGGAAAGTTTTATGCTGTCTGTAAGGTAAGTAGAAGTATCCACTGTCTTTCTTGAGGATACTTTAGAAACCATAGGGACAAGCAGCACATCATCGAATGTAAGAAGCTGTTTTATCTCCATAATCCCCTTCTTTTATGGTTCTATTAGTTAAAATAATTTAATTTTATATAGAATAAGCTTATATTGATTGCGCAAGCAGGTATATAATCGATGGGCCGATGGCGCAATTGGCAACGCGTCCGCCTTGCATGCGGAAGACTGAGGGTTCAAATCCCTCTCGGTCCATAAAGAAATATGATCCTTCATCGCTAATCATTCATGATGAAGAGATATTTTGTTCCGAAACCCCTATCAAGTCTAAAATATACTAATGAGAGAGTAGGAAAAATATTTTACAAGGCAAAATCTTAAAATATTAATAGTTCGCGTATAATAGTAGAAAATGCTGACTAAGTTCGTAGTAGTGTTGGGTTCTGTGATGAGCGGGCTCGGCAAAGGAGTAACTTCTTCTTCTATACTCAAGATATTAGACCTGTATGGATACAACGTGCTTCCCGTGAAATTCGATGGATACCTCAATTATGATTGTGGCACAATGAATCCTTACCGCCACGGCGAAGTCTTTGTCTTAGACGACAAAAGCGAGGTAGACATGGACTTCGGTACTTATGAGAGATTTCTCGATAAGGACTTGACGGGAGAGTCGTCTATAACGGGCGGTAAACTATTCAGCGAGATAATAGAAAAGGAGCGCAGGGGCGAATTCCTAGGTCAAGACGTGCAGATCATACCGCATCTATCCGAAATGATAATCAAAAAACTGGAGAATCTAGGTAAAAGCAAAAGGGCGGACGTTATAGTGATAGAAGTTGGAGGTACGGTTGGCGACATAGAAAACAGTTACTTCATAGAGACTATGAGACAACTCGCCCTGAAACATAAAACAGTGTTTATAGATGTGACGTACGTCCCAGAACTATCCGTCGTAGGAGAACAAAAAACCAAACCTACACAGAACGCTTTCAGAAACATAATGGCGCTTGGTATAGCTCCTGATTTTATAATCTGCAGGAGCGAAAGAGCTCTTAGCGAGAACGTAAGGAGCAAACTAGCTCTGTACACGAACGTAAACAAAAATAGGGTAGTTGACAACCACGACCTAGACACAGTCTATGAGGTACCTCTAAGTCTACTTAGGCAAGGGGTAGACAAGGAGCTTCTGAAACTATTGGATCTAAAAAAAAGTAAGATAAACAAGAAGAAGCTAGCGCTTTATGAAGAAAAAGTGAACCGTATAATATCCGACGGAAACAGATATATCAGGGTTGGCATAGTAGGAAAGTACGTCGACCTAAAAGACTCTTATGTTAGCGTCAAGGAAGCTCTGTTACACGCTGGAGTAAAATCTGAAGTGAACATAAATATAGATTGGATAGAATCAGAGACGCTAGAACATTCGGACCCAAATAGCGTTCTAGATAAATTGGATGCAATAATAGTCCCTGGCGGTTTCGGGAAAAGAGGGATAGAAGGGATGATAAACGCTATAAAATATGCTAGAGAGAAGAAAGTGCCTTTTTTGGGGCTTTGCTTGGGGATGCAGCTGATGGCGATAGAATACGCTAGGAATGTATGTGGGATAAAAAACGCGGATTCCACGGAGTTTGATCCAAAAACAAAGAAAAATGTCATAGACATAATACCAGAGCAGATAGGCGTGAAATACGGCGGCACTATGCGGTTAGGTGCATGGAAATGCAAGATAGCAAACAAAGACACGATAGCTTATAGGGCCTACAGAAAAACGGTTGTATCCGAGAGACATAGGCATAGATACGAATTGAACAATAAGTTTTTGGGAGATTTAAAGAAGAAAGGTCTAGTGGTCTCCGGCACTACCATGGATGGAAAACTCACAGAGATGATAGAATGGAAAGACAGTTTTGGAATAGGAACCCAGGCACATCCAGAACTAAAATCACGATTGGAAAAACCAGCTCCTCTGTTTGTAAGCCTGCTGGAAGCAGCAAAGGAGTCATTGTAAAAATTGATTCTTTTAAGAGCAAGTTTATCCTTTCTTTTTATATACGCAGTATTAAGAGGCCAATCATTTAGTGGGTCGTAGGAGATTTGAACTCCTGACCCCTCGCGTATCAGGCGAGTGCTCCACCACTAAGCTAACGACCCCTACTCAGCGAATAACCTATTTTACTAATATATACTTTTATACAAAAGACAGCTCAGGTTTAAAATTGTACATTAGATGTAAGTCATCAAAGCACCGAGTTTACGGCTTTTTGTATTACATTGTAAAGAACTGAACCGTTTCCAGTACCTATGACCAAGTATGTGATAGCTACTATGATAGCTGTGTCTACGAGTATAGGTATTATGTTCACTATAGGTATCCAAAAAGAAACAAAAAATACTTTTGTAAGCACAAACCGTAGGACCTGCAACACTAGAATGATGACAAGTGTAGATTCCGACACCAATGTTATCGCCTGTATCTGCGCGTTGCTGTGTAAACCTATCATTACTCCACTATAAATCAATGCTCCAGGGAGTCCGGTTGCAAGGAGCAGGAATGCGCCTGCTATATCGGAAATAGCGCTTTGACCTATAGACGTAGCAGCTATAGTCACCCCAAGAAGAATTACTGCAACTATTATCTCTGCTTTAAGCTTCTTAGGTACTAGGTTCGCGAAAAATAGCACTAATAAGTACCCGAATACCCATAGGATGTTGATATGCAAAGCGGTGTATGCTAGTATGACACCTATCATCCCAAATATGTATATGTAACTGAGGATCCTCATAATTATACTATACCGTCTTAAAATTAAACTCTTATGTATAATATGAAAAATCCTAAGTAATGTCGTTCTTAACTAATACTTTGTGTGTATTGTCAAATACACAGTCGATGAGAAAGCTTTAAATTAACGGCTAACCCTTATTCTAATATAGCGACTTGTTGAAACGTGAATGAAGGAGGTTTTATTATGTCAGGTATAACAAAAGGCGAAAGGCTAGATGCAAAAGCAATCGTAGGTAAGACTGTTGTAGGGAAAAGCGGCAAGAAACTCGGTATAGTTAATGATTTGATATATGAAGTTAGGACCGGAGAGTTGGTTTCTCTTACTATAAAACAACCGACATCGTATGCTAACACATTCCAGTTCGAAAGAGACGAGAAAGGGTTTGAACAGATCCCTTACAGTTCGGTTATATCTATAGGAGATTTCGTGGTCGTAGCAGAGGAGGATATTATATGACCAGCGGTCAAAGCGGCGGATAAGGGAAAGTACTAAAGCGGAAGCGTTAAAGTACTTATATGTTCTTAGTACTTCCACTATCTTCTTGACAAAAAGAGATAAAAATTATTTTGTAGAGTGCTCTATTATGAACTCTTCTATCTTCTTTTCCTTAGCGAGCTTTGTGATGTAACCTGCTATTTTGTTTCTTATAGCCTTCTCCGTGATTATCAGGTCAGAAAGTATCTTTTTATTGCTCTCAAAATTGTCGTTGAAAGAGTCCTTGTGCGTTCTAAGTATCTCTATTACAGTCTGTCTTATAGTCTTTCCTCTTATTCTTCCCATATTGTGTATACCTATTTTGTATTAACAACAGCTTCGCCTATTTAAACTTATTTGTCTGTGCGTTTAGAAGCTACAGTCGATTGGCAATAGTATACGAATGTTTTAAACCAAAAATGAAGCTCTTGTTCGTAAATAAGTATTTATACATACGAATATCATAAATAGATATCGATTTTCGATATGTTTGGACACAGAAATTTAAGTCAGTTTGGCGCACACAGAGAGATGGGACTAAGGTACTGGATACTCGCGATACTGTATAACAAGGATGCTACCGGTGCTATGATTATTGACATGATGGAAAAACAGTCGATGGGCTTCTGGCGGCCTTCTCCGGGCAGCGTGTATCCTCTTCTGAGTAAGATGGTCTTGGATGGTGAGCTAGAACTAAGCATGAAAGAAAACAAAAAATACTATAAAATAACCGAGAAGGGTAAAGAGACTATAAATGGTTCGTGGTTTCCATGGAAGACTTTTATAGAACCTCAGAATACAAGTATAGAAAGGATTATAGAAGAAATAGAGAACGACGTGGAGTATATTTTGGAGAAGGCGGATGAAGTGAATAAAAGTAGATCTGCCAGAGCTGAATTAAAGAAAATTGTAGAAAAACTTAAAAAAATATAATTCTATGGATATAATACGCGTTAGGAATCTTTCAAAAGTGTACAATGGCAAGGTAAAAGCAGTAAACAAAATATCCTTCTATGTAGAAGAGGGAGAGATATTCGGTTTCCTAGGTCCAAATGGTGCCGGCAAGACGACCACAATAAAAATGCTTACAACATTGGTAGAACCAACAACCGGCGATGCAGAAGTCTTTGGGCACAGTATAATAAAAGAACAAAACAAGGTTAGGGCGTCGGTGGGCGTAGTGCCGCAAGAGTTTACGGCAGATGAGGATCTAACTGGATTTGATAATGCGCTCATGATGGCTGATTTGTATGGTATTCCTAGAAAAATATCAAAACAAAGGATAGTCGAGTTAATGAAATTAGTCGACTTGGAAGCTGCCATGAAAAGAAAAGTCGGGACATATTCAGGAGGTATGAGAAGGAGATTGGAACTTGCCATAGGACTTGTGAACCACCCACGGGTGCTTTTCCTGGACGAGCCTACACTCGGTTTGGACGTTCAAACTAGAACAGCGGTCTGGAATTACATAAAAAAGATGAAAAATGACTATAACATGACTATATTCATGACTACTCACTATTTAGAAGAAGCGGATTCGTTGTGTGACAGAATCGCTATAATAGACCACGGCAAGATAATAAAGATAGACTCCCCAGATAAGCTCAAAGCTAGTATAGGGGGAGACATAATAAAGTTGGCTGTAAACGACGAGAGGGCGGACCTAAAAAGCACCCTAAAAAAAGTAGCAGGAGTAAAAACCGTTAAAAGAAACGGAGGAGAGTACAGGCTAAAAGTAAAATCCGCAGAAACGGCAGCACCTAAACTTATAGAGTTAATAGACTCCAAAGGGTACAAAGTAACAAAATTGTCGATGACAAGGCCGACTCTAGATGAAGTTTATCTAGAGTATACAGGCAGATCTCTCAGAGAAGAGGATAGCAGTTCCAGTGATCTGATGGCACAGCGCAGAACCATGAGGATAAGCAGGAGTTAGTATGGAAAAAGCAAAGAAAGACAGACTAACAGATGGTAAGTTATCAACACCACGGTTTTTCAGGAGCTTGTGGTCATTAACGAACCGCGACCTTAAAAAGTGGTATGCGGCACCTGTCATCCTTCTAATATCGCTTATACAGCCAGTAGTGTGGTTGGGTCTTTTTGGTAAGGCATTCAATTTCGGTAATCTTTTCACAGGCAGCGCATTTAATATCCCAGGTTTAAACATACCACAGAGCGTGCTTAATTCCTTGGGCAACACCGTTCTTATGAATACATTCGGTACTACCAGCTATTTTTCTTTTCTCGCGGTTGGGATGCTGGCTTTTATTGTCCTATTCACCGCCATGATGAGCGGCATGTCTATAGTGTGGGATAGAAGGCTAGGGTTCTTGGACAAACTACTCACTACTCCAGTGCCCAGGGGATCGATAGTAATAGGCAAGATACTAAACGGCGTGATAAGGTCTTTGGTGCAGGCAATAATAGTGCTAGTCATAGCCGTGCTGCTTGGTATGAGCCTAACACATGTATCGGCTACAAGCATATTGATAACGTTCGGTGCGCTGTTCCTGCTGGGGTTCGGGATGTCCTCACTTTTCGTGCTTCTGGCGCTAAAATCAAAAGACTGGCAGACGCAGATGGCAATAGCCAACCTGCTTAACTTGCCGTTGCTATTCATGAGCAACGCGTTCTTCCCTGTATCAGCTATGCCTTCATGGTTGCAGGCGGTGGCGAACATAAACCCTGTGAGTTTCACAATAGAGATAGGTAGACAAGCTCTTTTGGGCATACAATATACTACTCCGATGCTATACAACTTCCTTTATCTAGGTATATTCGCTGCGGTACTAGGGGCTATAAGCATAGTGATGTCCTGGAAAGTTCTGAAAGGATGATTAACAGTCTTATAATCCTATATTATTATCTCGTTTTGAGACGCCCACGATAGCAGTTTTATTATCTCGTCGAGGGAGTATTTCCGAGCTTCGTCCGGTACAGCTTCAAGTATAGTTTCAAGTTTTGGCACTAACTGCTTAAGAGGAGCAGGTACGATCGAGTAAGCTTTTACAAGAGAAGTGAGGATTATCTCTGCGTCTTCATTCGTTATGGATGTACCTGCAAAACCCATATTTCTAGTAATACTTGAAGTATTTGCCGAGCTTTTGCCTGAAACCGCCGAATATAGCTATTAAAAGACCAACTATTATTACGCCTATAGAGGTGTAGGTCGCGTTTATAGGTATATAAGCGAAAGCATCATTAAGTCTCCAAGTAACGTGCGGGATGGTCACTCCGCTCAAGACTATTGCTCCTACTATCATTATAACCAAACCTATCAAAAACCAAATCCAATGCATAGTAATACTATGGAACGCAAGTAATTTAACGCTTTCTTTTTGGAGCGTTTTCGGCTGATAATGTATATAAACTATGTAAAACAAAATAGAATATACTTGTATGTTAAAGAGAAAATGCCTTAGTTGTGGCTTTCAAATGGAGAAGGATTGGAATTTCTGTCCTAATTGCGGAGCACCTTCTAAAAAGATGCAGGACACACAGATAAACGGAATAGACATAGGTAAGATGATGCAGCAGATGGTAGGACCCTTGATAAATACGATTATGGGTGGGAGCTTTCAAGGACAACCACAGCACAAGCACGGTCAGAACAATCCATTCGAGAAGAGAACTGAATCGATAGAAGAGGTAGTGGAACCGGAAGAATCCGTTACTGAAGCCCGCGGTAATACCGTCCATGTAATAAGTCTGCCCGACGTCGCGAGCAAATCAGATATAAGGATAATAAAGATGGAAAACTCTGTAGAAGTCAGGGCCATGTCTGGCAAAAAACTGTATCTTAAGATAATAAAGCGTGAAAAAGGGGAAGGAGTACTATCAGAGGAGTTTTCAAACGGCAACCTTACGATAGTCTTAAAGAAGATTTAAAAAATAAATACAATTGTACAAAAAAATAAAAAATAAAAATAATAATATAATTAAGTTTTATTCGAAGTCTTCGTCCTGGTCGTCATCGCCCTCTAAATCATCTCCAATCTCATCTCCGGAGATATCTCCGTCAGAACCTTCGTTCTCTTCTATGATATCTTCGTTTTCTTCGTCTTTCTTTTTCATAGGCTTTTTTACCATCCTACCTCCTTTTAGTTTGTCTATGTTCCTTAGAAGGAACATATCACTGTTAAGAGATTTGTATTCTTTAAATAAGTTTCTAAGTTACGAAATTTGTAAATATTACAAAATAAATAAGCATTTTTAAATTGAGTTATATATAGTAAACTATGCTAAGGAAAAAGAATAAGAGCTCGTTCGAAAAGGATTATAATTTCTTAGTTAAGGAAGCGTTGAGACTATACGACACGAATAGAGAACTTTCTAATAGGTACGCCTATATAGCCTATAGGATATACCTATCTAAGAAGATCAACGTTTCTAGGGACAGGAAGCTTTTAATATGCAGACGCTGCAATAGAATCCTTATACCTGGCAGAACTGCTGTGGTAAGGCTGAAAAATAAAAGCGTAACGTATAAATGCTTAAATTGCGGTAATGTGAGAAAAGTGAAATATGATAAGAGCAAGCGACGTTAACCAAATAGAACTAGTGAATCGCTTAGCCGAGGAAATGAAGAAGGAGAAACTCCTACAGCCTCCAGAATGGTCTAAATTCGTGAAGACAGGATCATCTAAAGACAGAGTGCCTTCACAGGAAGACTGGTGGTATCTTAGAGGGGCGAGCATACTTAGGAGAATGTATTTGGATAATAGACCTGTAGGAGTAAACCGCCTCAGAAGAGTATACGGCGACACAGAAAAGAATAGGTACAGTGGAAAGCACTTCAAGCCGGCGGGAGGCGCCATAATAAGAAAATTGCTCCAGCAACTGGAAAAATCAGGATTGATAACAAAAGTCAAAATACAGAACAGGCCTGGTCGTAGGATATCCCCAAAAGGTATATCGTTAGCTGACATGACTGCTAAAAATACCTCTAAGTAATATGCAGATGGAAAATCCGGAAGAAGCAGAACAGAGAAAGAAGCTGGAAGCTTTGAAACAAGAAGTATTCGCCAAATACCTCACAAAGGAAGCTCGCGAAAGGCTCGGAAGCATACGATACGCCCACCCAGAAATGGCTGAGAACGTAGAAAATATGATACTTCAATCGGCGCTTTCAAACAGGTTGAAAGGGGTAATAGACGATGATAAGCTGAAAGAGTTGCTAAAGGCATTATCAGGAGAAAAAAAGGAAAACAGAATAACATTCAACAGGAAAATATGAGCAAACACAAATCCGCGGTTAAAAAGAGGAAATTGATAAAACACGCCAGGAGAGTCAGAAGGCCGCCTGTCTTCGCACAGTTAAGAAAGTATGGGACGAGAAAAATGGACAGATCGAGGCTTAATCAGAACGTAGGAAGATGAAGTATGACAGAACAGAAAAAAGAGCAGAGGATAATGACGGTTCACTTGAGGAAAGCTATAGAATCTGTACCAAGGTACAAGAAAGCTTCGGCAGCGTCGAAGTTCCTGTCAAAATTCGTCAAGAAGCAGATGAAAGCGAAAGAAGTTAAGATGTCAATACCAGTGAATGACGAGATATTCAAAAATGGCATGCAAAATCCTCCAATAAAGATGCGCGTAGTTTGCATAAAAGACGATAAAGGGACCGTTAAGATAGACATCATAAAATCTGAAGGTTCTAAGTAAGCATGGAAAACAACGAAGAGGACCTAAGCAAGAGACTAATGGAGATAGAGTACATCCGCAGGGAGTTAGAAAATTACATAAACGCCATAAATACACTGCAAATGACGCAGGAGTCAATAAGCAGATCTCTTTCAGGGTTAAGTGAACTGAAACACGGTGATAAAGAAATACTGGTACCCTATTCTCCAGACATATTTTTTGAAGGAGTAATAAACGATTCGTCGTCTGCGATCGTCAATATAGGGAGCAATATATTCAAGAGAATGGAAATGAAAGACATAAAGAAAAGACTAGAAGAGGACCTGCACGATGTAGAATCCAATATAAGTCAGATAGCCCAGATAATACAGAAATTACAAGAAGACGGAACAAGGTTAGAGCAGGAAGCAAACAAACTGTATGAAGAATACAGTGGCAAGAATAAGCAGATTTGATCCGTGCGAATCTTATATTAGTATAAAACTACAAGAATAATCTATGTTTGATTTCATAAAGAAAAAGCTGAAGGATTCGATAAACACGATACAGCGGAAGCTTGTTAAAGAAGAAAAAGAGGAAGGGCAAACACAGGAAATACCAAGCGTGCCGCCAGTAGAAGAGCCAAAAACTACCCACGAAAAACACGCGGAAACCATCCAGTCAAAAAAAGGGGTAATATCCGAAGAACCGGCAAATAAAGGCTTGGATGAACCAATCGATGTAAAAAAGAAAGAAAAAACCGCTGAAAACAGTACCGCTAGAGAAGAGATAAGGGAGGAAAAAAAGAAGGCACAATCAAAACTTGATAAAAAAAAGATATTCTCACATAGGATAACCAGTGAAGATATATCATCCATATATGGAGATATAAAGGAAGCCCTTCTGGAGAATAACGTCGCTATGGATGTAGTACTGGCTATACACGAGGATCTTGAGCGCTCTTTGGTCGGTAAAGAAGTGTCTTTCCTCTCTAATAAAAAAGAAGTAGAGAGGGCTATAAAGAAGAGTATATCAGACGTAATGCTAGAATACCCGACAGAGGAATTTCTGTCTAAAATAAAGAACAAAAAGCCATACATAATATTGTTCATGGGCGTGAACGGAGCAGGAAAGACAACCACAATCGCAAAAATGATAAGTTTCTTCAAAGATAGAGGCTTCAGAGTGGTGGTTTCTGCAAGTGATACTTTTCGCGCTGCATCTATAGAGCAGATAGAAATACACACCAAGAAATTGGGCGTAAATTTGATAAAGCACAGTTATGGTGCGGACCCGGCTGCGGTTGCGTTCGATGCTATAAAACACGCGCACAGTGAGAACGCGGACATAGTTATGATAGACACGGCTGGGAGGAGCGATATAAACAAGAATCTTATCGAGGAACTTAAGAAAGTAAAGCGGGTAAGCAAACCAGATATAACGATTTTTGTAGGGGATGCGCTTACAGGAAATGATGCAGTTAACCAGGCCAGGATATTTGATAGGGAGATCGGGATAGATGCAATAATACTGTCAAAAGCAGACGTTGACAAGAAGGGCGGCGCTATATTGTCAATATCTTACGTGACAAAGAAACCGATATTGTTTTTGGGGACCGGCCAAGGATACAGTGATTTGGTTCCATTCAACAAAGAAAAAACAGCTGACTTTATATTGAGCTGAATCACGTCAATCTATTCCGCTATAAATTATAGATGGCATTACTCCATTTGGAGGCGCAGATGGAGAATAATAATCAATCAGATTATTGGACCACAATGCAGTATATGCGCCGCCTCCACCTTCAAAGTAATCTAACTCTATTCTCTGCGTTCCTATTGTCGAGATTGTGCTGGAATAAGTAGTAGCTCCCTGGCCATGCCACTCATTTACAAGATTGTTTGGATTGGATGTTCCTCCAAGCCAGTATGCTCCATTACCTCCATAAGCAGAAGTAGAATAACCCAATCCAATACCGTCATCTGACTCTACTGAAAAGGAGGTTGATAAATTCACTTCTGCCCAGCCTATTGCCTTTATTATCCAGGAATTTGCCGGGTTTGAAACGGGTGGATTAGGATATGCTCCCCCTCCGGAATATCCCTCTTGATAGTTAATTACAACATTAGGCTCAGTAGCCCCATTGACATCTTGCGAGCTGCCCAAAGAAGTATAAAATGGAGCCGTTGACGATGACATTGCTACACATGAACTTATCGTTGCGCCGTTGTTTAGGGTAGCTGAATATACGTTGTTTTGGTAATTTGTACTATCACAGGTTCCACTAGGATCGTAATAAACTTGATACTCTAACCCCTTGTTCATTACATTGCCGATATTGTCATATTCTCCATATACTGGAGATAGCTGTGGTGCTTCTCCTGTGTTCAATGAGTTGAACATGCTGTAACTCTTTGGGTAAAATGACATATATATTGTTAATGAAGATGCTGCAGGTATAGACCCAATCTTCAGCCAGTAAATCGTACTTGTACTAGACGCCCCAGTACCTATGTATTCTACGTTGGTAGCGGCTCCATTATTTCCATTTACGCTATTGTCATTAGAATTGCCTGCAAGAGGCAACCATGCCACTAGATTGGAATTGCTGATAGGACTACCACCGGCTCCAATGGAATTTAAGTAACTAAGCTGTCCAATACTCAGGGTTTTATTGTATATTTGTAGGTTTGAAATTGCTCCTGTTACAATTTTACCTATTATAGTTTGTCCTGTGGTATATTCGTTTGTTCCATCCAATATGTACGAGCTGTTATCGCAAGTGGTCCCAACACAGGAAGCAAACCAAGATGAACCTGGAGAAGTAGGATTATAATGTACTTCTACTGTGAGAAATTCCCACTTATTATAGGGTACATACTGGTCTTGTGTAGCTTCGGCGCCAGCATTTGTACAACCACCACTGCCACTCCACTGCATCAGCGCTATATTAAATCCGGTAGAATTGTCCGGGCCTACTGCCATACCTGATGTACATCCTTGGGCTACTTGTACTAAGTCTTCAGCTGGGAAGACATTACATACACTCTGTGAGCAGACGGAAGATAGGTCAACCCACACAGAAATAGTATACTGATCCCCGCTATGCCATAGGTTATACATACTTGTAGAATTCGGTATAGATATACTGCTACCATTTAAAAATTCAGCTATGTTCCCTCCTTCCAGCCAAGACGGTACCACCGTCCCATTTGAGTAAGAGAATTGTATGTTTTTTAGGCTGTTTGCTTCGTACTGTGAGTACTGTGCTGAGTCGAACACTACCTGCTGCTGGAACGGCGAGACTGTAGCCGATGATTGAGTGTTTGTTATCTTCAGTGCGATTGAATCGACTGAAACGTTTTGGGCGTTGTTAGATAGAGAAAGTCCATTTGTAAAGCTGAACCCGTAATTACCGAAGTATTCATCCGCTATCGCACCAAAGGATGAGGTAAAGATGCTTTGTGCGTGGGAGGAAGGCATGAGTCTCTGGAAAAACGAGTATTGGTACGCTAAATCGGATAGTACTCCACTACTGCTTGTAGCCCTGCTTTGCAGAATATCTATGTTTTGACTTGACTGCAAATTATTGGCTTCTAGAGCAAGGACTGCTAGTATCACTCCTATTAATAGAACGGAGAAAAATATAGTAACAAACTGCCCTTTTTTACCCATATACACAAATAACTTTATATTTAATTTTAAATCGCTCTGATATTATAATCTTATTATGGGAGACAACATAGAAAAGTTCGCCAGAATGTTAAAGGAGTCTATAGAAAATACTAGAATAGATGATAAAAAGAAGCTACTCGCTGAAAAAAGGAAGATTAGTGCAGAATTAGGGATAAGGGAAATGCCTAAGAACAGCGAGATATTGGCCTCTTTAAAAGAGGAAGAGAGATCTTGGTTATCAACTTCGTTAGCATCAAAACCGGTAAGGACTATGTCGGGAGTGAGTGTGGTAGCGCTTATGACTAAACCATACGATTGCCCGCATGGAACCTGCATATTCTGCCCAGGAGGGACAAAGATAAACACTCCTCAGAGCTATACTGGGTTTGAACCAGCTGCAAGGAGGGCAGCAGCTAACTCGTATGATCCATACTTACAGATACAGGCAAGGCTTAAGCACTATCTCTTTCTTGGATATCATCCACAGAAAGTCGAAGTGATAGTGATAGGTGGAACTTTTACGACTCTGCCCAAGGATTATAGAGAAGAATTTATGACTCAGATTTACAGAGCCATGAATGACTTTCCTATTTCAAAGGTGGGGAAGAAGTCGTCACTTCATGAGGAGAAGAAAAAGAATGAAATCGCCGGAGTAAGATGCGTAGCTCTTGCAGTGGAGACCAAACCTGAACGATGCAGAGCTGAGGATATAAACGACATGATAGATTATGGAGTAACTCGTGTAGAAATAGGCATGCAGAGCATATACGACGATGTGCTGGAAAGAAATAATAGAGGCCACACGATAAAAGACGTAAAGGATGCGACAAGAAGGTTGAAAGACAGGGCGTTTAAAGTAGATTACCACGTTATGCTAAACATGCCTTTCTCCGATATCGATAAGGATAGGGAGAGCTTGAAGGCAATATGGAACGACGAAGAATTAAGACCTGATGCAATAAAAATTTATCCTACGCTCGTAATAAAAGGCACGGCTCTTTATAAGATGTGGGTAGCCGGAAAACATAAGGTTTATCCACTAGATGATGTAATTAACTTGATAGCAGAAGCAGAAATCAACTCTCCAAAGTGGTTAAGGATAATGAGGGTTGATAGGGACATACCTTCCAATCTGATAGAAGACGGTGTTAAGTCGACTAACCTGAGGCAGCTAGTATTAGAAAGGATAAAAAATATGGGTAGAAAGCCTAACGATATAAGAAGCAGGGAAATAGGACACGTAGAGCTGTCAGAAGATCCTGAGCTAAGGATGAGAAGAGAGGATTATCGCGCATCTGTGGGAGATGAGATATTCCTAAGCGTAGATGACATAGCCAACGATGCTATAGTGGGTTTTCTGCGTTTGCGCATACCTAACGATAAATCGGAAGCTTTGGTGAGGGAGTTGCACGTATACGGCGAGCAGAAAACTATAGATGGAAAAATCAAGAGCGGGTTCCAACACAATGGCGTAGGAAAAGCTCTGCTGGCCGAAGCCGAAAAAATCGCAGCGAATGAATATTCAATGCGCAGTGTAAAGGTGATCTCTGGAGTGGGAGTAAGAGAATACTATAGAAAATTAGGTTATAATCTGGAAGATAATTATATGGTGAGGGAGTTATAACTATATGGAAGAGCAGATAAACATAACGGCAATACGGGCGGAAAAACTAGAAGGTCAGAAAAAATTCATAAAGGCTATTACAGATAGCGGGGTGTCCATAAAGATAAACAAGAGCATAGTGACTCTATCGGCTGAAAGCGGGTTCGGTATACTTCTCGCTAAGAACGCAGTTCTAGCGTTCAACAGAGGGTTCGATTCTAAGACGTCTTCCTTGCTTTTGGACGATGCGTACGATCTCGCTATAATAAACGTAGGCGATTATTCCGGCTCTAAGAACAGACAGGAAGAGCTTAAGGGGAGGATAATAGGCACGAGGGGACTTATAAAGAAGAGATTAAGCATCGCCACAGGGTGTTATATCAAGGTGTTCGGTAAAACGGTAAGTGTGATAGGTCCGTATCAGAATATCAACCTAGCAGTAGAAGCCATAGAAATGCTTTTAAGCGGTGCAAAGCATAATAGTGTGTTCTCTGCGATAGACAGGAGAAAACTTGAAAACATCGAATTATGGAAGTAGCCGAGGAGTTAGCAAAAAAACAGCGCGCTATAAGCGTAACGGAATTCTTTGAGAAAAACAGGCACCTGCTTGGTTTTGACAACAAGCAGAAAGCACTTCTTACTTGTGTTAAGGAAGCAGTTGACAATTCCCTTGACGCATGCGAAGAACTAGGGTACATGCAGGAAAAGCACAAACAACAGGTCAGCCTCCCAGAGATAACTATAGAAGTAAAACCAATGAGCGACAACTATCAGATATTAGACGAGAAAACAAGTATAGCGCAACTCTTCGTGCAGAAGAACCAGTATTCTATACTGTATAAAGGCAAGAGCGAGACGAAACAGATACGCGGGGGCAGAGTTTCGTTCAAAATGGGCGATTCTGAGATACTTATATCCGAAGAAAAAGACAGACTGTCCGCGTCTCTAAACGGCACGTCTCTGCGTATAAAGAAAACTGCCCCCACTTTCAAAATAATGATAAGGGACAATGGACCAGGCATACTCGCGTCTAAGATACCTGATATATTCGGCAGGATGCTTTATGGAAGCAAGTTTCAGTCTATGAAACAGAACCGCGGGCAGCAAGGAATAGGGATACACTCGGCGGTTTTGTATGCGCAGCTTACAACAGGAAAACCAGCGACTGTAATATCTAAGATATCTAGCCAGAGCAAGGCTATGATGATGAAGGTACAAATAAACATAAGCAAGAACGAACCAGAAGTGCTTGAGAAAGGCGAGGCAGATTTTCAGTATGATCATGGTACACAGATAGAAATAGAGGTCGAAGGTCTTTACGTATCTGGTAACAAAGGCATAGACGAATATATAAGACGAACTTCGTTGGTCAATCCAGCTGCTAATATTTACTATACTAACCCTAACAATGAAAAATTCGTATACAAACGGGTTACAGACCATTTACCTAAGGAATCTGTCGCCATAAAACCACATCCGCAGGGCTTGGAGTTAGGTATTTTCATGAGAATACTTAAAAACTCCACAGAAAGGACAGTAGTCTCCGTTCTGGAGAATGAATTGTCAAGGGTAAGTAGGGCGGTAGCAGAGTCCACAGTGAAAAGCGTCGGCTTAGATACTAAGACTAAACCAGATGAGATAAGCAGGGAGCAGGCACATTCCATACTGAAAGCGCTGCAGTCGATGGACCTAATGAGGCCGCAGACAGATTGTCTTTCACCTATAGGGGTAGAAGAACTGGAGAAAAGACTAAAGCTGGAGTTTAAATCAGAATACGTGAAAGCCATAAGCAGAAAACCGGAAGTGTACAGAGGAATGCCTTTTCAGATAGAGGCAGCCGTCGCGTACGGGGGTAACATAAGCGGCGAGAAGGCTAGCCTACTTAGATATGCTAACAAGATACCGCTGCTTTTCGATTCAGCTTCGTGCGCGATAACACAGAGCTTCTTAGGAGTAGATTACAGTAGGTACGGCATCAAGACGGATAATAGAGTCCCTGTAGGGCCTTTCGTTTTCATAGTACATATCGCTTCAGTGTGGGTGCCGTACACGAACGAGGGAAAGACAGCCGTAGCTAGCTATCCCGTTATAACCAAGGAAATAAAACTAGCCCTGCAAGAACTCGTTAGAAATATATCACAGTTCCTTAACAAAAAACACAGGAGTAGTCTATTCCAAGAGAGGATAAATCTTTTTGATAAGTACGGTGTAGAATTAGCTTTCTCGCTCTCCAAATTGACAGGCATAGACGAGAAGAATATAAAAGCTAGAATAGAAAATATGCTTGAAAAGAAGAAAGGAGAAGTGGAGGCGCACGTCAAGGAGACCTTGAGCACCAACGATGTGGTTTCAAAAAGGATAGCGGCCGACAGCGCAGTCTCAGAAGATGATGGCAGCGGAGAAGAATGAGGATATGGCGGACAACACAAAAGGATCGAAGAAAAAGAACACTGAAATTCTAGACAAGTTAGGACAGAAAATATACGATCAGATATCCAAAGGAGAGAATCCTTATTTTGATCTTCCAACCAGAGGATTGTCGAATGTGACATACAGCGAGGAAAAGAGGATACTAATGATGGGAAGCGGACTGTCGAGAAGGTATTTCCTAAACGTCGGACACGTTAGAAAATTCGTGCAGACTGTGGCGATGGCGGCTCTAAGTAAAGAACTTATACAGAGTGATAAGCACACAAGCCTAAGGTCAGCTTTCTATCAGGTAAGAAGGACTATACCTGGGACGAAAATAGACATAGTAGACGATCAAACCGAGACAAATAAAGCTATCGAGGACTTAGAGCTGATAACCGATCTAACGAGGGAGCAACTGCATATAAATGCTAATAAAGCCGGAGCTGTGGCAGGAGAGGTCGTAGTAGAAGACAGAGGAGATGTTATAGACTGGTCAAAGATGGGGAGCGGCGGCTGGGCTATACCTAGCAACGTCGAGGACCTGATATTCAAGAAAATAGACGCTAAATTCGTGATATACATGGAAAAGCAGACTATATGGGACAGACTAAACGAGGACAAAGCGTGGAAGAAGCTCAACTGCATAATAATAGCAAGTCAGGGGCAGGCTACTAGAGGAATAAGACGGCTTTTGCAGAGACTTAACAAGGAGCACAATCTGCCGGTGTATATACTGACAGATGGTGATATATGGGGGGTATACATATATTCCACGATAAAGTTCGGTTCTATAACCTTAGCAAGCGCATCTGACAAGCTGGCTCTTCCCGAAGCGAAGTTCATGGGACTAACTATGGATGATATAGAAAGATATGGACTTAAAAGACATCTCATCAAATTTAAGGACGTTGACATATCTAGGTTAAATCAGATAAAGAACTATGAATGGTTCAAGAAAAGCAAGCAATGGATGGAAGAGCTGAGCAAGATGGAGAAGCTTGGCGCTAAAGTCGAACTCGATGCATTTACCGCAAAGGGTCTTTCATTCATGACCGAGCATTATCTCCCAGAAAAGCTAAAAGAAAAGAATTTTCTAGACTGAACCACTAGATGACAGAACCGACGATGGCGGGGTCCGCCAAGCTTTAAATAGAGTAAATTTCCAAATAAATGGATATAGGATATGGGAAAACTTAGACCTGGAAGGTCGTACAGAGGACTGAAGATACCTTATACTAGGAAGTCTAAATATAAGGCTACAAATTACGTCAAAATGGCTCAATCCCCGAAGATAACGCAGTACCACTCTGGCAACAGCAAGCAGAAATTTGATAGGATGGTGATGGTTTTGTCGGAGAACACTCTCCAGATAAGGGATAATGCAATAGAAGCTGCGAGAATCGTCGCGAACAAGTACCTTACAGACAATGTAGGGGACCAGAACTTTCATCTTATTGTGATAGCCTACCCACACCAAGTTCTCAGGGAGCACAAACTTGCTACTGGTGCAGGAGCCGACCGTTTCTCGTCAGGTATGCAGAAATCATTTGGAAAACCTATAGGACTTGCAGCCGTAGTCAGAGCGGGTGGAAGGCTGTTTGAGATACATGTTGGGGATGTCAATCTTGTACATGCAAAGACAGCTGCTCATAAAATCGGCAAAAAATTGGGTATAAGGACTAGAGCTATTGTAGTTTGAAACTGTGTACCTAATCTTTGTTAAATTTCTCCTCATTGGATTCGTCTGCATTGTTCAAGTATCTGAACATAACAAAAAGAAGGGAAGACAGCCTATTCATGTATCTTTTTACTGAAGCATCAGAATCCTTTACTTCGAGCACGCTCCTTTCAGCTCTTCTGGCTATAGTCCTGCAGATGTTTATGGATGTGGCAGACATGCTGCCATTAGGGTACACAAAACCAGTTATATCATTCAGGTTCTTAGAATAAACCAATATTTCATTATCCAATCTAGCAACGTCGTCCTCGGATATCTTTTTTACATCTTTCTCTTTTTTGTAGCCTGCGATGTTCGCACTTATAAGATATAGGTCGTATTCTATAGACTTCAAAGTATCGTATACTTTAGAATCGCTTAGGTTTGACATCGCGTTGCCTATGAAAGCACTTAGCTCGTCTATATCACCTATAGCCTTTATTAGCACGTCGGTCTTATTGACTCTTCCGCCGTATGTGCTAGTCCTCCCATCGTCTCCGCTGCCGAATTTATATTTCATTCCTCTTCTTCCTCAGTCTGGTCCTCAGACTGCCTCGTAAGGTAGTATTTAGCTTTTCTTCTTATATTATCCAGATAAACCCTGAACAGATCGTAAGAAAGATGATAATAAACGGTTTTGCCGTGGTGTTCCGATACAAGCACCTTGTCGAACATCGGAGATATGAGGTTATAGAAGTGTTTCTTTCCGTTCTGAGAGCGCAGGTCTATGTTAAGAAATGACGCCAGTTCATCACGGCTCACCGAGTGCTTTTCTCTGATGAAGTTTATTATTTTGGCGGCTTCACCGTGGAGTTTCTTGCTTTTCGGGTGGTTCCCGTATATGATGTATAATATCTCTTCCATCCAACAATAATTGCAGTATGAAGTATAAAACAATTATCACAGCTGTATAGCCACTCAGCCGCGGAATAGCTATTTATATCTCGCCGTGCATTTATTGATAATGCAAAAAAGGGTTAAGAGAAGGCCCACAATCGGTAAAAGAAAGACATCCACTGTAAAAGAACACACTGTGGGCGAATTGTACCTTTATGGTGTCGCTGGTATAATAGGCCTTGGGATACTCGTACTTCCTGTCTTTATAGCTCTATTCTATGGCGGACCGTTGTCCGTATATCTTGTGATAGGGGCAGGATTCATAGCTCTTCTGATAGCTATTTTAATATATGATATATCGCTGACCCACAGCCATGACCCGTACAGGTTCCTAAAGGAGACGCTCGGTAAGGAGTATTCGTTCATATTTGGGTTTCTATTGCTCGTGTCTTTTATAATAACTATAACAGCTGCGGGCATAGCTTCTGTCGGAGAACTCTCCCTATATTTTGGTCTAAACATATACTTGTCGATAGCAATAGTCGATATAGCGTTCCTGCTTATGTGGGGGCTTTTGTCTTATAATCGTACAGGGCACACTATCTCTGGATTGATAAAGATATTCTTCGTCGCATTGCTGATAATCATAGGACTCGTAGCCGTAGCGACGCACGGTAGCAACCCAATAAATTCGCAAGCTCCTTTTGCTTCCCTTACGGGCTTAGTCCCCATATCTCTAGCTCTTCTTGTCCTTCTATGGATGTACGGGGGATTCGAAGGAATCTCGATAGCTTATAATGGAAAAGACAGATCAAAAGTAGCCAGAGCTTTGATATACACCATGTTTACTCTAATAGTAATATTCACTTTAATACAGTTTTTCGTATACGAAACAGGAGGAGGACTAACATCTGGAGCTATACAGCTTAACCTTACCTCCGTTTTCACTACCAATGTAATAACTTCAAGCTTCAGCAGCCTATTACAAGAGATAATAATAGGGTTGTCAATAGTCGTAATACTTACGATGGCTTTCACCTTGATGAACTCTTCGAGTAAGACGCTCAATGACATGGCCAAAGACGGCCTTATGCCGAGATTCTTGGTAGGCAATCAAAACATGAAACTGCTAGTCGCTGCAGCTGTACCTATATTCCTCATAACCATATTTTCGAACATACTAACGATAATCCCAGGCACTCTGTTCGTCTATATACCGATAATCATACTGAGTGCACTGTCGTTTGCAGCTGCATTTGCGTTCTTTGCTATAGGATACGGGTTCCATTACACTAAAAGTAAAACACCGGCAAGATCGCTGTTCGGTTTCTTCGTAGGGCTGCTTTTGATAGCGCTTATACTGTTATCCCCAGTCTCTTTCCTGATAGGATTAGGTATAATAATCGCGATCGCTATAATAGGATATATACTATTAAGGTGAACATCCTTGTATGGTAAAAAGATTAATAAAACAGATAGTTGCAATTTTCATAGCCATAGCTTTCGTAGCATCTATAATGTTTTTCATACCAAAAGTTCCGAATAGTACGCCTTTTACATACGAGATACTCGTACCTAATAACATGATAAATTCTAGCTCCCCGCTACTTAACAGGGTACCGCTAACGTTCTCCGGTCAGAACATGTCGGCTATAGGGGGAGTCTATTACACACCCATAAGCGATATAATTTCGTCTACAAACGCTACTAACCTTATGCAGTTCACAAATGCAATAGTAAGTCAGAATAACATAACTTATAACGAATCAAGCGGCCAGCTTGAATGTCTGTATTCGACCCAGTTTTTGGCGCCTTTATGTAGCAATGCGACTTATGAGTGGCTAGTATTCTATTCATCCGGAGACGGTTTCTCCTTGTATAACGGCAATGGAGCCCCTTTACTCTCTTCCGTTAACCTTAAGCAACTTGAAGGTGATAATATAACTATGCTTCTTGTATATACGAGTTTAAACAATGGCGGTGCAAACGCGTCCAGCGGTATACCGCTGTTGCCTTGAACGGGCTATGACGATATGAACACCTTCTGAGCGAAAGCTGTGATGAGAAGGGTAGCTTCCGAGCCCGATAATCTTAAATAGCGAAAAACAATCATAATGTGATGGAAAATAACAAGCTCGGTCAGAAACTAAACGACAGTCTGCACGAAATATACTTAGGAAAAGTGAAGGCGTTTTTACTCGAAGCGACAGACGGCAGTCTTATACTGATAGATACCGGCATGTCAAAAAGCTCGGGTAAGATAATAAGCTACGTTAACAACATAGGGAAATCCGTAAATGACATAAAGTACATCCTTCTTACTCACGCCCATATAGATCACTTCGGTAGCGCTGCAGATATCAAGAAGCTGTCTGGGGCTATGCTTGGGATAAATGAAAAGGGCGTAAGATATATAGACGGCACTGACGGGCTCCTTTTGCCAGTTGCAAAAAATACTAAGAGTTTCGGAGCCAAAGCGATGGTGGCTCTTTTAAAGGTACTGGACTCGGCGAAACTGATAAAACCGAAGTTTGTAAAGCCGGATATGATATTAAAAGAAGGCGTATTCCCAGAAAGCATGCACATGAATGCAAAGATATTGGAAACACCTGGGCACACCGCTGATTCTATTTCCATTTATCTGCCGGACACAAAGACCGTAATAGTCGGCGACTTGCTTAAAGGGACACCGAGTTCTTTAATCGCACATCCTTTCTTTGATGATTATATTTCGATGCTTGGTAGCATTAAGAAAGTAAGGGAGTTAGCTCCTGATTTGATATGTGTATCTCACGGGAAGAACCATAATGTATCTGATCTGAAGGTTTGATGAATATCAACCGTGTTTTTCGACCCCATTCTTTGGACAGATATCGTTCAAAAAACATTTGCTGCACAGCGGCATAGAAGAATGGCATACCTCATGACCATGTGCCTTTAGGATGTAGGCTATGTTTTTCCAATGAGTTTTGTCCACGAGTTTAATCAGGTCCTGCTCTATCTTTTCTGGTTTATTGCTACTGCTGAACCCTATCCTATACGAAAGTTTTATCACCCAAGTATCCACAGGTATCCCCTCAACTATCCCGTAAGCGTTTATCAGGATAGTATTTGCAGTTTTCCGTCCTATCCCAGGCAGGTTTACCAGGTCATCCATCTTGTCCGGAACCTTCCCACCGTATTTATCTGCGATTACGCTGCACGTTTTTATTATGTTCTTTACTTTATTGCCGGCGAACGTGACCTTGTTAACGTATGAAAGCAGATCCGATTCCTTAGCAGAAGCGTAATCCTTTGCGGTGCGGTACTTTTTGAAAAGTTCTCTTGTTACAGAATTGACTACACTATCATGCGTTTGTGCTGATAATATAGCAGCGACGACAAGGTCTATAGGGGTAACAAAATCTAGATAATATTTTGCGTTGGGGTAGTTTTTTTCTAGTAATTTTAGCGCCTTTTCCGCGTTTTCTCTGTCTAAAATTACGGGGTTTGTCATATTAATTGATGTAGCACCGTAGCTTTAATCATTTTCTGGCAGATAAATGTGCAGTAGCCTCTAGTGGGGATTGGACCCACGACCCCCTCATATCTTGTTATATTACAAGTGAGGTGCTCTACCACTGAGCTATAGAGGCACATCTTTACTACACAATTCAGATTAAATAATTATTCTTCTCATACATTATTAATAAGAGTTATAGTGAAAGCAGATCGAATTTGAACGTATTAATAACCGCTGTTTCTAGACTAATCCATGGATGATATCAAATTTGTGGACATTCACGCGCATTTGAGTGACCACGCTTTTGACAGCGATAGAGGGGAAATAATATCGAAGCTTGGAGAGTACATAGTCCTTAATTCTGGAGAATATCCGGAAGAAAATGAAAGAATACTGTCTTTGGGCCAGAAATATGATAATATATTACCGTGCATAGGACTGCACCCAGATTTCATAACTAGATATGGAAGCGCCAGCAGAGAAAAAGGGTTCCAATACTTGTTCAACAATGCAAACAAGGCATTCGCCATTTCAGAAGTAGGTTTAGACTTCAATAAAAAGAGCGAGGAACAGATAGATACTCAGAAAAAGATATTCATGAACATACTTGAAATAGCAGAAAAGAACAACAAAGTCTGCATAGTCCACAGCAGAAAAGCAATGTCCAGTATGCTTGAGATAATACCAAGCTTTAATGTCAAGATAATCATGCATAATTTTGAAGGCAACGCAGAACAACACGTTAAAGCGCTCGATCTTGGGGCTTTCATAAGCGTATCTACTGGGGTAATTAAGTACACTAGGGACAGCTTTCTTAGACAACTAAACTTGGACCATTTTTTCGTTGAGACGGATTCTCCTGTCTTGAGCCCCGATAGCGGTAGGAACACGCCCTTTAACATACCTAAGCTCTTGGAGTATATAGCTACTGTGCGTAAAACCGACCCCCAAATACTCAAACAAAAAGTATATGACAATTTCAAAAGGCTGTTTAATACTAAATAAACCAGCTATAAGAACCATTAAATCCTATCGTTAGATACAGAATATATATGGAAAGTATAACGATACTAGGTACAGCATCTGCTTTTCCTACTAAGCGTAGGAACCATCCGTCCTTGTACGTGAGTCTTGATGGAAAAAGGATACTGTTAGACTGCGGGGAGGGTACGCAGAGACAGATAAGGGCTGCTGGGCTCAGCCCGTCGGTAGACTACATATTCGTGACGCATTGGCACGGCGACCATTCTCTGGGAGTAGGTGGAATAATACAAAGCCTTAATATGATGAAGAAGGAGGAGCCGCTTACAGTAGTGGGACCAGTAGGCACTTCCGCTAGCGTTAAGCATATACTCGAAACATACCGCTTCTATAAAGGGTTAAAGGTGAACACCCAGACCATAGATTCGGAGAGAGAAAAACTAGTCAAAAAGATAGGCAGTTTCTCCATTTACGCCATAAACGTAAAGCACTCGGTCAAATGCCTCGGTTACAAAGTAAAGGAAGAAGACGTTAGGAACATAAAGAAGGAACTGATAGAGAAAGAGGGCATAAAACCTAGTGTAAAGCTCAAAGCGCTAAAATTAGGAAAGGACGTGATCATAAACGGGAAGAAATTGAAGGCGAGTGTTTTCACGTACATAAAGAAGGGTAAAACTCTAGTTTACCTAACGGACCTGGTTTACAGCAAAAAACTCGCCAAGTTCGCAAAGGATGCTGATATCTTAGTCATAGAATCTACTTTTTCCTCAAAGATGCAGGAGCAGGCTTATACTTTCATGCACCTTACGGTCAGGGATGCGCTTACGGTAGCAAAGCAGTCCGGTGCGAAAAAGGTCTACCTAGTTCATTTAAGCCAGAGGTATGAGGACTCTGATGAGATAGCCAAAGAAGTGGCAGAATTGAAATCCGAGATGGGAATAAAAGCAGATATCATAATCCCAGAGGATTTGTCAGAGATAGCGTTCTGACGGCTGATAGGTCATTTTTTCAGAGTAGCTTCCCCTTCTTTCCAGTTAGCTGGACATAAACTTCCTGTCTGCAGAGCCATCAGCACGCGGTACGTTTCCTCGGTGCTTCTGCCTACTTCGTCAGGGGTTATAACTATGTATTTTATGTATCCTTCAGGGTCTATTATAAATAATCCTCTCCTTGAATTGCCGGTGAACTCGTTTAGAACACCGTAGGATCTGCTTATATTCCCGTTCCTGTCTGCTATCATAGGATAGGCTATGTTGGAGAGTCGCTTGTCAAATTCGACCCACGCCTTATGTACATAGTGCGTATCCACGCTCGCCGCTATTACCTCAGCGCCTTTGGACTTGAATTTTTGATAGTCTTTTGCGAAGCCTTCCAGTTCAGTGGGGCACACGAAAGTGAAGTCAGCTGGGTAGAAGAATAATACGACCCATTTTCCCTTATAAGCGCTTAGTTTTACTTTTGTAAGGTCTCCATTGTGATACGCATCGGCTTCGAAATCAGGAGCCAAATCATTTATAGTGCACGAAGGTCTTTCATCCATATTATAGATTATTGCGCTGTTATATTATTGTAGAGCATACACAGCTTAAAAGCCTTAACTAAGATGAATCTACACATCTTTTTTAGAGAATAAGTTTTTATACTAGTCGAATTCATGTATACTGCATGGCAGAAGGGCTTTACGAACTGTCTACTTTCGAGGAACGACACCTGAAGTGCACAGCAGGTATAATCGGCAGGAAAAGTCTATTGGACATATTGTCCGTCTCTAAAGAATTGACACAAAAGATATTAAGTGCCGGAACAATCTATGGCATCCCGCAAACCAGGATAGACGCACACCATTCGACTTGTGAAGTGAGATTCGAGGGAGAGTACAACCTATATTCCATATCCTCTGCCTTAGAATCGATAGCGTCAAAGTATAATTCAGGATTTTACATGAATGTTAAGCAAGTCGATGAAAACGAACTATAAACCCAACTGTGACTTCGCTTCTTCGCTCATTTTATTCTTGTCCCAAGGAGGATCGAACGTTATCTGGAGATCTACGTTATTAGCCGAAGAAAGTTCCTTTACTTTGTTCTTTATGTCTTCTATCATATAATCCGTGACTGGGCAGAACGGCGATGTCAGAGTCATCGTAATCTTTACATCGTCTCCGCTAATAGAGATGTCATATACAAGTCCAAGGTCATATATATTGACGGGGATTTCAGGATCGTAACACTGCTTGAGGGCAGATATTACATCATCCTTTTTTATCACGTCTTTCATATAAATGTCACCAGCGAGTATACAGCGAAAAACAATATCTGCATCGGGCCTATCACCGCCATAGCAGGATAAGCTTTGCCGCGCTTTCCAAGGAATAGTATTAAGCTTAGTCCAAGAACTGCTGCTATTATCATGAGAGTGCCTTCCAAAGCTGAATACCATAAGAACATAGAATCTATGAGTATAGCTGGAAACACGATGTCCCCTCCCCCAAGCATCGCGCGGGCTGACTTCTTCGCTTTTGACATGAAAGTTATGTCGGCTAAGAATCCCTTGTCTTTAAGGAGGCCTCGTGCAAGTGTCAACATGTGTTTCGTGATAAATACCGATACATAGTCATACACGGCTATTGCGCCTATAAGGATAAGAGATGGTATGGGGCCTAGAGCAATCGCCAGCACGGATGCGATGGTAATAAATATTATTACATTTATTAGGTTCCTCATAAACTGTCCTGCATACTTGAAGTAGTATAGGACGATCAATGCTGATGCTATTATTGCAGGGAGGCCGACATACGGTGCGATATAATCTCCTCCAAATGCGAACATAATAATCGCAAAGAATTCTGTCAGAACAAAAAACGAGACAAATGCAAAAAATCCGATTATCGTCTTAGACATGTTTCGTTTTATCAGAAATAACATTGCGGCAGTAACTACGAAAAGACTGATCAAGATATATGCTAGTTCTACATAAGGCTGCACGACGTATGCAGATTTTCCTAGCGACTGTGCGCTGTACCCGTCAAAGTACACCGTCCAAAAAGAAAATACAACGGAGCCGATAAGACTGGCTATAAACACTGCCAGCACTATAATAGTCGTCCTACGTTCCCATTTCATAAATATTATTCAACAGATGTTAAAATCTCTAACTATTTATAACATGCTTATATTATAGAGGTTTCTTTTTGATCGTACAGCGCTGAGCATATAAGAAGAGCTATACGCGGATTGCCGCCAGATTTTCTGTATATCTTATCGAACTCATCATCCGTAAACGGGTCCAGATTATCTCTCGGCACATCCCTAACCATATTCAAGCGATCTATAAGAAGTTGCTTTAAGTCACTTCGCTGTAATCCAATTATATCGAATTTAGCTATATCTATGTGCATTTTCCTGAAATCCTTCTCTACACCTTCGTTCCTATTCTCTACGAGGAGCACGCCTGTCCTGCTAGCGAGCTCTGACATAAGTTTCAATACCTTTTCCTGACTGTTTTTATCTAGAAGCTCTATATTATTGAAGTCATCGAGTATTATCAGGATTTTCTTTATAGGTCCCACAGTAAGAGTTCTCAAGCGGTTGTATATCGAAGGTGTGAAGTCTTCCCTTATAACATCCACGCTGCTAGACTTTTTTATGTTCTGGATGATCAGGTTCAAAAGAGTGCTCTTCCCAACACCAGGAGAACCCTTCAAAATCACTATCTTGCCGTTCTTAATGGCCTCATTTATTTGCATTTGAAGTTCCACTTTCTCTTTTATGCGGTCGACCACCTTTTCTTTGCCGCTAGATGTAATCATTATAAATGGGTTGTTTGCTAACATATTTTTGTTCTAGATGATATTTATTATGCAGTGTTTATTTATATGTTTCTCACACATTATATCTTAATACTTGCGCCCTCGTAGTTTAGCTTGGACAGAACGTCGGTTTCCTAAACCGAATATCCCAGGTTCAAATCCTGGCGAGGGCAGTACGTTTTCAGCAAGAGTATTTTTAGATTAAATCTAGAAGAAGTCCTTCATGTTGTCTACGCTTTCTATCCAATCCTTCTTAAATTTACTGAAATCAGAAAGAGCTTCTTTCCCTTTTTCTGTTATTCTGTACTCCTTTCTTGCTTTTTCAGGGAGGTTTTTATCCGCACCGGTCTTCTCAATAAATCCTCTCTTTTCTAACTGGGACAACGCTGGATACACAGCAGCTGTACTAGGTCGCCATAACCCTTTTGATCTGTCGAAGATTTCCTGCATTATCTCAAAACCATGCATCGGCCTCTCATTTAGAAGCTTTAGTATATAGGGTTTTATGACGCCTTGCGGCATCATATTTACCCTGAAGGGACCGCATCTGCAGTGTCCATTCATCATACTTACTCTTTTTCTGCAGAAGTTATCTTTTCGTTAAGATACTTTAACTCAACTTCAAGCATTTCCTTGTATTCCTTTAAGCTGTCCACGTCTTCGGCTTCGTCGAATCGATGCATTCCCATACCGCCGTTGCAGCAACACCCTCTATGCATCTTTCTGTTCATAAATGATTCATCCATTTATATCACCCCTTATATACTATATGATATTAGGTAATATATAAACCTTTGCATTCTATAAGGACCTACATCTAAAACCATATACTCTAAAAGGTGAGCAGGAAAAACCCCACGTGCTTTAGCAGTGGGATGAAAGCGAACTGAAAGAATGGAAAACATAAATAGCAAGAGTGGTAAAATGGCAATATGTCGGCAGCATATAAGTCCAGGCCGTGCCTATACAAGAAGCGGGAACCATCTCGACAGCAGATAGCTGCGGAAGCCCACGTTCTTTAGAGAACGGAGGATATCACGGAAAGGCAAAAACGAGGGTTAGATACGCACAGTTTGGCTTCCAAAAATTTAGAAGACGTTTTAGCAAGAATAAAATATTCGTATCCAAAACCGGAATACGAGCGTTTCATACCTAGTTCGGAAGAGTGCGAGATAGATAGAATTATTATGTTGGGAAATTATAGCCTTTATGATGCATATAACGACAAGATAGTAATCGACGAGTTAACGATGGCATTTTCGTCGATAGAGGGAGTAGCTAATGAATTACTGCGTCAGATAGCTGCCAGAGCAAAGTTTAAACTGTTGCCAGAAAGTAACATGGAGCCAGATGAGCAGTGGGAGGCCATGTTTAAAAGACTGGGGGGTAAATCAGCAAAACATTTTTATGATCAGGACGAGCCCGAGCTTTTTGACGTACTGCCCCCTTCGGAATATTTCACAGTAGCCAAGAGGTGCAACGTATGTGGGCACATTTCTGCTTTGCCTTACTACCAGACAGAAGACAGATTGAGCAAGGTGTTCATAACCTATAAAGCGCTCAAGGAGAACTTATGCATTAAGTGCAAAGCCGTCAAAGGAGAGGATAACTATTACACGCTCTATATTAGTAGGGAGATGGCTGACGATGCTGACTTTAAGCTACTATACGAAACGTACGGGGTAAGATTCAGTCTTTTTTGAGCGTTTTTATATAAATCAGGGTTTTATACATTGAAGCTTCTAATACACTACATGGAAGGGTATCAGTCTCTGAAGTATGAAGTGGACGAGATACTCAGGGGTATATTAGGAGATAGGAGGAAATTAATATCTTATATATCTTCGTTTACAGGAGAAGCCTACTGTGGTAAGACTATACACCCACTATGGAAGGGCGGCTTGGAGAAGACGCTGAATAGTGTTTCATTGGCGCTTGATGAGTATACTGACGAATGCGACCGTATATCGCTCGGAGAGGAAAAAGACGGTAAGATAGGTAGAAAATTCGTAGTGAACCCATATTTAGATGGAAGATTGCAGGATGCACTGGAGGAGGTATTATACAGTGTAGAAGAGTACGCTTTTGCTAAAAATAACGTGTTCGCGGTCAGGCTTATAGGCACGCTGTCGGATATAAGAAACACCTTAAATAGTTATGAGTTCGTCGCAAGTTTAGAGGATTCGGTTGCCTTTTATAGAGGATAGCGTTAGATCTACTAAAAAAGTGCTTGCAAGGGGATTCTATTTTAGGTTATAGCCTACCAATTTGTAGAGCTGACTGTGTTTGGCCGCAGGTGGATTGTTTCTGTGTTAAAGACTATATATAACACAGTTATAACAATAAGAGTAACTTATAAATACAGCCATAAAGTATATTCTTCCATGACAAACCCGAGTACGGTGCTACTCTTACCTAACTTTGACTTACTTAACAATAAAAAACGCCAAGAATTCGTGTCCGAAGTGGATAAGATAAGCGTACCCGGAACGGTGGCTTTAATCGATTGCGATGTCCTAGATAGCTACAGAGGGGTTAGCAACCTGAAGTTTATAAGGTTTTCTCATGGAAACGATATAGGGAGCACATTACGGACTGGTTTTGCCGCTGCAGTAGAACTCGGAGCTGAAAATATAGTGACTTTTGAAAACTATTCCAGACAGAATGCCGTGTGGTTTCTACCTTATATAGGGAACGGAAACATAGTGGAATCCAGCAAAAGAGGGATTCTGGCCATGGTCGTCACCGAAGTGTCCAACTTGTTGTCGTTTGGAAACTTTTACAACGGTTTTTCAATGAATAGACTGTTTACGAAGGAAGCAGCGATGGCAATAAAAGACACACATCTTAATGGTAAGGCTTTCCTTATAGAGTCAACACGCGTCCTAAACTCAAAGGGTATAAAGACCGTAGAAGTAATAAAGACGGCTGGAAAACACCATCTAAAAAGCATTAAGCCGAGGGAGATATTCGATTCGATAGCACATAGTTTCAATCATTCTTATATCCTTCTCAGCCTGTTCGGATCGATGACTTATATCATGAACTTGATCGCGGTATACTTCAGCCTGAGTATGGGTCTATTCTATCCGGCTGCTATCCTTATAGGAGGGGAAGTAAGCGCGTTTTCGAACTTTATTATGAACGAGAAGATAAACTTTAGAAATAAAGGGTTCATGAAGTCAGCGTATAGGTTCGGTAAGTTCAACGTTATTTCGTTAATCCCATTGATAGCTGATATAATCTTGATAGGATATCTAACAAGGTACAGTAGCGTTATCGGAAGGACCATGTTTCTTGATATATCGATGGGAATAATATTAGTTCTTTCTGTGCTATCCTTCATATTAGTCACTAGGCTTATATGGTCAAAAGGAAATAATATGACGATCAAAGTATGAAAAAGGAACTCAGCATAAAGCTGCAGGTTTTGTCCGAAGCGATATGGGTTTATACTCTAATAATCTGGGTTTATATAGCGATAGAAAATCTATTCTACCCGAATGCAGTCCTTTCTGAAGCGCTTTCCGTATACGTGCCGATAAAGCAGAACCTTCTGGCGGTAACCTCCTTCTTTGTGTCTTTTGTGTTCTTCATCTTATGGAAGTATCTTAAAGCTACGCAGAAATGATCTAGAATAACATATTCTATCAAATATATCTAGACACGGCGGCTATTACCTTCTTGTGGACTTCCTCAAGGCTAGGTGTACCGTCTATAACTACAGAATTGAAGCTACCTAAGATTCTTTTGTAGCCTTCCTCCGTTTTCTTCAAAAATTCGGAGTTCTCATATATCTCAGTAACCCCTCTCCTTTTTGCCAGACGTTCTATTGCGGTCCTGTAACTTACGTCTATGTATATGAGAACGTCTGGTTTTCTGTACCCTTCGTTAGCCTCTTCGAGGATGTCTGTATCGCTTCCTCCAGCGAACCCGTAAGCAAGCGTTGACGGGGAGTATCTCCCAGAGAGCACTATCTCTCCCTTAGCAAGCGCAGGTTCTATCTCGTTTTTCAAGTGCTCCCCTCTATCAAGCGAGAAAAGAAGCTGCATCTCTAGATTAGTGAATTTTTTCTTTCCGGACAGACCGTTCTCTCTTATCCTTCTACCTAGTTTACCGCTAGTAGGTTCGTTGGTGGCCTTAACAGTGTAGCCCAGTCTGCTGAGATAATCCCTAAGCATTTCTAGCTGCGTGTCCTTTCCAGAACCGTCCAAACCCTCAATAACTATGAATAGCCCCTTTTTTCTTTGTTCGATTCTTTTCATATTAGGTATCTTAGAAGTCCTATTATTTATGTGTGCGTCAAGACCTGAAGCAACATAGTGGACCGGAGGGGATTTGAACCCCTAGCCTCCGCAATGCGAATGCGGTGTCATGCCATTAGACCACCGGCCCTTGTTTCAATCTATTTATAGGTATTAGCTTATTTATAGAGTATCTATGCAGTTTAATAAAACGATTGAGAAACTGGTACATAATCCTATACTTTACGTAATACTAGGAGCAATAACCGCTATACTTATAGCAAGGGTCTATGTTCTTTTAGGTGGTTCGGTTACATTTACATACGATGGGATATATCTGCACCACTTATTTTACGGGGTTATTTTAGTAGCCATTGTAGGCATATTGGCTTTCTTATTTAACGATAAGCTATCTGAGCACAATCGCCTAAAGAAGACACTGGCTTTTTTGTTCGGCCTCGGTTTGGGACTGATAATAGACGAATCAAATCTGTTGATACTCACCGGTCAGGAGTACAGCTTAACGCAGTACTATAGTTATTATAATATCATTATAGAGTTCTCAGTAATAATACTGTTGATAGTAGCGCTCGTAGTATCTGTCATGACACGGGCTCTACTAGATAGATATAGAAAGAAAAGATAAGCTTATATTGGTATATCCACCTAATTAATAGAATATCTAATATGGTGATAATAGACGGAAAGGACTGTGTTTTAGGCAGAGTTGCTACCTATGCAGCTAAGATGGCTTTTGAAGGAGAGCAAGTGTCTGTCATTAACGCAGGAGACCTAGTTATAATAGGAGATAAAAACGGCATAGTTAGCGATTATAGGAACAGACTCGAGATAGGAACGATGTCAAAAGGTCCTTTTCAGCAGCGAACTGTCGAAGGGATAGTAAAGAGAGCGATAAAAGGCATGATGCATAGGAAAACCCCAAGGGGGAGGGAAGCGATCGGCCGAGTAAAGGTTTACGCTGGTGTACCGGAAGATTTAAAGGTTAAAGAAAGCATAGTAGTCGCAAAGATGAGGATGGATAAACCTGTGCACAGGCTTAAAATATCCGAACTTTCGAACATATTGAAGTATAAGGAGATATGAAGAAGAATGTAGTGATAATAGCCAAGAGAAAGACAGTAATAGCCAGAGGAGTGATAACAGATGGAGACGGTAAAGTATTCGTCAATAAAAAATCCTTGTTTACTTTTCCAGATAAACTTTTCAGGCTTATAGCGGAAGAGCCAATACGCATAGCACAGGACGTGGCTGGCAAGTACGACATAACAATAACCGTTACAGGAGGGGGCAGCATGGCTAGAGCTCACGCGGTCAGGTCTGTCATAGCCAAAAGCCTTTCAAAAAAAGAAAAGAGTCTAAAGAAAAGATACTTGGAATATGATAGATCCTTACTTGTAGACGATAAGAGACAGACTGAAGCACAGAAACCTTACAGAAGTGCTGCAAGGGCGCTCAAACAAACATCTTACAGGTGAAGTTTAAGTCTGGGATGTATCGGATTAGAGTCAGCGATGCCTACAAACTAAGATTAGTTATTACGTGTTGTGCATAGCTTCTTGATATATTTATAATGGATACTACATTTGTATAGATGTACAAAAAGACTGCCTCGGTGGCTCAGTGGTAGAGCGTTTCCTTGGTAAGGAAAAGATCGCGAGTTCGATCCTCGCCCGAGGCTGAACTGATTTAGTTAACGTTTCTTGTCGTCTTTATATAAACTAAAAAAGGAGTGCTCAAGAAAACTATTTATTCATTCTCTCTGTCTCTGTTGTATGAGTCTCCCGATTAGATCCCAGTCTGCATTGGAGTACATGATGACCTATGGCTGGGCCATACTGATCATCGTGATAGTAGCAGGAGTCTTATACAGTCTGGGAATATTTTCTCCTTCATCATCACTATCAACAACAATAACAGGATTTGCAAACCTGGGAACAGTAAATGCAGTCTGTCTGGGAGGAACAAGCTTCACAATATCTATGGGAGACTCAACAGGTTACCCTATAAATATAACCCAAATCAACCTAACCTCTTCATCAGGAAAGACAACTTATTCTCCAAACATCCTAATCCAGTCCAATAGCATACAGACCGTGACGGTACCCTCATCATCATTATGCAGCCCAGGAGCAAGATATTCCGTTTCTGCTGTCATATCCTACCTGGAGCCAGGACAGATATTCCCCGGGCCTTATACATCAACAGGAACGGTAGCAGGAACAGCGGTTTCTCCCCCGTCTTCAGCTACTTCATATGAGCCTTTGACAATAACCAATTCTCAGAATCAAGGAACCCCCACACCATTCCAGCAGATGATTAACGTCACCAGCTCCAGTCCAGGCTGGGCAGACATCTCTTCCTCTCCTTTTGGCC
>JAJZLM010000016.1 GCA_021850635.1 Nanobdellota archaeon | reverse complement strand
TGTCTGAGGTAAAGTTGGAAAGCTTTAAATACTAGTTATATTCTCTACATATGAATAGTAAAAATAACTATTAAAACGAATTGGTGTAAATATGTATAAGAAAAAACTCGAGGAAATGGTGGCTGGTGGCAAAAATAATGGTGATCAAGAACACATTATAATGAAGGATAAATATTATACTGATATAGCCTCCTGCATCGGTTGTTCCGTTGCATCGTATATTTTTAGTGCATATAATATGTTGGTCAACAGTGCCATTGCATCCTCAATATCCTCCATAGTCGGGACTGTTTTTGCTATGTCGGCTTATAATTACTATCTAAAACAAAATATAGGGGAATTAAAGGAAATCAAGATAAAAAAACCTAGTTATAGACAAAGGTAGCATCAAGTTCAGACTATCTTTATAGCCGGTTTGCCCGGCATCGCTTTATCTTCTTCGGAGTTCCTTTCTACCTTTACTTTGCAATCGAACGTTTTTTCTAAGTAGCCTACAGATTCTTCAAACACTTCCATCTCCACATTTATATCTAGGACTTTTACAGGCAGCTTGTCTGGGTTTTTTAGTAGCTTGTCAAGGACTTTACTGTTAAGCTTAATCGCGCGTCTTATCTCTATCACGTTCTTGCTGTTCTTAGTTTCCCTTGCCACGGTATTGTATATATCAAACTTGTCTTTACCGGCTAGGGAGATCTGTATTTTTTCAGGCTTCTTTTTTATCAGTTTTATTATATTTTTTATGTCTTCTACGGTATTGATTAAGGATTCTATCTCATTCTCTAAAACGTCGTCGATCTCTTCAATGTTCTGAGAAGGCCAGGCCGACGATTCTAGTAACTCTTTGTTTCCTAACCTCCTGTTGATCTCTTCGGTTATGTGCGGGAAGAAAGGGTGGTTTAGCCCGACGAAAACCGACAGGAATCTTTGTATCGAACTTTTATTCCTCCCACCTAACTCTAAATACAACCTGAATTCATTGTACATCCCAAAGAATGAAGAGGAGATAGCATTGCCGTATCTGAAGGCTTCTACTTCACTAGTAGCTTGCGCTATGATTCTATTCATCTTTGATATTAGATAGCGATCTATTATGGTCTTTTCGTCGCCGAATATGTTCATTCCTTCTACTGTGTCCAGCACGAATCTTATCCTTTGGCTGAAAGCGTTGACTGATACGGGATCCCATTCTACGTCATCCATCCCATTTCCCGCAGTGGCTATCATCCTCAACTGATCTATACCCCACATTTCCAATCCCTTCTTTACCGTTAGCGTCGCGCCTTTAGACTTAGACAGTTTTTCTTTTCCAACTGTGAGCCATCCGTTGATTTCCATTCCTCTTGGCCAGTGTTCTTCCCCGAATATAGCTGTGTGGTTCATCAAGAAGAACATCATATGGTTCTGGAGGAGCTCCTTCGCAGTCAGTCTCAAGTCCACAGGATACCAATACATGAATCCTTCTCTGAGACTGCTGAATTTCTTTTTGTAGGTTTCTTTTCCGTCGTCTTTCCCGTAGAATATAAAATCGAATAAACCGTCGTCTATGGATTCTAGCGGTATCTTTTCTATCTTGTCTGCTATAGTGTAATAAGCCATATATATAGTTGAGTCACTAAGGGGCTCTATTATCCATTCCGAGTCCCACGGCAATGGAGTGCCCAGACCCCCTTTTCTTGCAGCTCCTTTATCTCCGAGCCATTCTAGTGTGTTTAGGAACTGAAGTCTGGCATCTTCTGGGTAGATATTCATCCTTTCTATAAGTTTTCTTGTCTTTGTCTTCCACTCTTTATCCGAGTACCTTATGAACCACTGCTTTTCCAGCACGGATACTACCCCTTTTGCGCCGCATCTGCATACTACTTTTCCGGTAAGCTCGTACATCTCGGAATACGCTCCCTTGCTCCTTAGCAAGTCGGATATAGGTTCGTCGACATCTTTGACCTGTAGACCGCTTAGATCGCCGGCCATGGAATTCATAACGCCTGTGTTGAATTCCTTTTTATACACGAATCTTGTCGCTTCCTTGAGACCGCCATCGGTTTCACCAAATCTTTTTATCGCGTCTTCGACAATATTATCGTCCCCTACAACGTCTATCACTTTCTTCGGTTTTATTTTCAAACCGGCTTTTTTGAAGTAGTAGAAGTCAAAAGGTGCATGCATTGGTACGCTCATAACCACACCAGTGCCTATCTCAGTATCCACCAAACCAGCGCCCAAAATCGGTATCTTCTCTCCATTTACTGGGTTTATAGCTTCCATATTAAGAAGGGTTTTCGGTGATATGTTATCCATGCGTTTTATCCCTGGTATCTGTAATGACAGCTTCGCTATAGAATCACTGGCTACGACCCATCTTTCACCGTTTACTTCGACGATAGAGTACTGTTTGGAGTCATTTATCCATATGTTAGTCGCACCGAATATGGTTTCAGGTCTAAGCGTAGCCGCCGGCAGCACAATGTCTCCGCTTCTGAACTTTATTATCGTGAATTTTTGAGGGGATTCACCCTCCCCTTCAGATCTATCATGGTCTCCTAAAGGAGTGTTTTCCTTCGGGCACCATACTACTGGATGTCTGCCTTCAGTTATCAGTCCGAGGGACCTAAGTTTGTTAAACTGCCACTGTACAAACTTGGAGAAGTGCGGGTTCAATGAAGTAGTTATGAAAAGCTTTCTCCAGTCTATAGACATACCCATATTTTCGAAATCGGACCTGAATGTATCACAGAAATATGTAGCGACCTCATATGGATTATCAGAGAATTTCTCTAGTTCAGAATCGCTGACGCCTTGTTTCTTGAAAAATTCAAGCGTTTCAGGGTCTTTCTCTTTGACTCGTTTAGCGACACCGACGATAGGCCCTCCAGTAAGATGGAAGCCTTGTGGGAATAGTACGTTGAACCCCCTCATTCTCATAAACCTGGCGTATATGTCGGCGCGAGTCCACGTGTAGAAATGTCCTAGGTGAAGGGAACCGCTCGGGTAAGGGATGGGTACGTTTATGAAAAAGCTCTTCTTATTTTGGTCTATCTCCGGCTCAAATACCCTTTCTTTGCGCCATATGCTATGCCACTTTTCTTCTATCTCCCTGAAATTATAATCTACCATAGGTAGTCTATAAAAACCCGAACAATAAATATTTGTATATCGTCGAGATATTGACATCAAATAGTCGCGTCGACTAAGATTTTAGACTGCTTATAGAATAGTATCTTGGAAAACTATAAGAACGGCAAGCTGCCCCTCGCTAGAATGGTTCATCGGGGCGTTCGCATCAACTTAGTATTACCACTTGTATCAATAACAAGAATACAAGCAGTATACCTGCGAACTCGTCTTTAGATTCCCCCGTCCTCCCCAGCAGCAACAAAAGCGCAACGCTGGCTACCAAGGCTACGGCCACAATCAATGGTGTCATTGTTATAGCCCTAAATAGGAATGACAGCCCTATAAACAGTTGGTTTTGCTGTGCGCTAGATAGTCCTATTAGAAATCTCAAAGACAGTAGCTGTAGGTCGGTGGTTATGTACGCAACTATCGCAGACCTTTCTGTACCGTATAGTCCAGCGCATACTGCTTACTCCTCCCATCCGACATTTTCCTTCGCTTTCCATTTTCTACCTTCTTTTTCTTTTTAACCGTCCGGAAAAACACGTAAAAATCCGAGAATAAACATGAATAATGCTTAAACTATTCTAACTTCAAACAACCTAGGTTCTATTACCAAAGATTGCTATAACTATGAGTAGGCCTTACTACAGAAATCATATCTTTTCTACCTAAACTCATATAACTTATCGTTGAACTGTCGTAGCTTATATATCTTTATTTGCTTATCTTAGGATTAGTAAGCTTTAAATAGAACTACTATTCTATAGTTAATAATATGATAAGTAATGGGCTCGATAATATACTTGTGAAGAGGAAAGAAACTGATGGATATAATGCGGTGAACAAAGAAGAACTAGAACTATCTTCTGGTTATCTGCGCAAAGACTATAAGACTAAGTTCGCGACCGGTCCAGTCTATAAGGAACAAGGCATAGATATCGCAGAGGAATATTCGCTGCTCGGTAGACTCTATGAAGCTTGCCCTGAACATACTGTTGAACCTTACGCGTTGATACTGGATGAGACTGAAAAACCAGTCGGTTATGTCATGGAAAAAGTCAAGGGAATAGAACTATCAGATTACCTTTCCTGCAGCAAGAGTAGAAACAAAGAGACTGATAAATATATAGCTGAACAGATAAAGTCAGCCGTATCAAAGTATCACGAGCGCGGAACGTGCCACGGCGATTTACACGAAAGGAACATAATGCTCTGCCAAGATTACACTGTGAAGATAATAGATCCATTTCCGTCTACTTCAATCACAATGGATAATGGTGATATGATGAAGATACTTGGACTTCTAAGTTATAGTCACAAATGATAAGTCAAGATATTTATACTAAAATTCTGTTTTATTTTTAATATTGGTTTTAAATACACTTATATAAGCTAACGAATCTAAATTAATCATACAGATAAAGCGGAATAAACCATATGGACCAGCTCACTTTCAGGAAGGTCAGGATCGCAGTAACGGTAGTAATGCTTGCTCTTTTCATCGCGCTCATAGTATTGAAGCTGTGATGTGTGGTAGGATATGTCTGAGATAAGAATCGACCCTGGTAGGATATGGACCAAAACAGATCATGGGGTGGCCGAATTGCTGTACGAAATAGAGAATAATATAATGTCGATTTACCACACTTCCACTCCCCCAGAAGACCGTGGGAGAGGGATAGCCAAAGAGCTGACTGAGAAAGCTTTCGCTTTCGCAAAGGAACACGGATTTAAAATTAGGCCTGACTGTAGCTACGCTAAGTTCTTCGTAGAGAATAACAGCGAGTATGCGTCATACATTGTATCTGAATAATCACTATACAATCTGTTATTTATGCTTTCCATCCTTTCGGTTCGCTCTCAGTCCACCGCCAGAATATGTTATCTTTTTACCAAGCGCAACAGTGTGCGTTTCTTAATCAGGAAGTACCATCCAGTCACTAGGTATGCAAGTGCCGCTAGCCCGGCGTAATTCGCACCAATTACTCTGCCGAGAAGAACAATCAGCGTGAAGAATCCGACTATGAAGTAAAGAACCGTTATCGCCAGGATAAGTGCTTTCCTTTTGGTTAGATTTTCGTCTGCCATACCTGTTGTAAACGGATCGGCATTTATAAGCTAGCAGATAATCCCAATGAGATATAAGATATAAATACTTAAAAAATATAATAGCACTATGAACAAGTTACCTATAGCCATGGGAATAGCCGTGATAGTGATAGTTGCCGTTCTTCTTATCTACGAATTTTACCCTAAAGTATACTCTTCTAATAATGTAATCCTTAGCTTGACAGATCCTGCGAACGTGCCTGTGGGGACCCAAAGTCTTACAGTGTCCTACTCTTCTATAATGGTACATACAAACGGTAGCGCTAACAGTGGGTGGACTAGTTTGGGTTATTCAGGAAACATAAACCTGCTCGGGCTTAACGGTTCAATCCTTACTTTAGGAGCGTTCTTCGCAGCTAATGGTTCAAAGATAGACATGATAAAACTAAATGTATCCTCTGCTAATATAGTTATAAACGGCACCTCCTACCAAGTTACTCTCCCAAGCAACCAGCTAGTGATACATGTCAATGGAGCAAATACTGTTAACGGTACTACTAATGTAATTATAGACCTTTCTCCTACTATAATGATGATATTAACGTCGAACTCTACCATATTTTTGATGGTCCCTTCAGCTAGCGTAGTTGTTATACCGCATAGAGCTAGTATACCTACATCTATTGGTGCAATATCAAAACTTGGGGAGACCGAAACACACGCTTTAGAGGATGCCTCTCCAAATCTAAGCATAACATCGGCTTCACTTTCAAACGCTGGAAATATTACAAGCCTAAGTTTGACTGTAAAAGACAATTCAAACGTGAGTGTAATTCTAAGACATGTTCTTCTCTTTGGTAACCAATCTGTGATTCTCCCGACTGTAAGCACGGGTGGTTCGTTAGGGTCCATAACCACTACAAAAATAGAAGATAATGGTAACATAGTAGAGAATCACTCTGATATTGGATCCAGCTATTCTAACGAAAACGAAACTAGAACGGATATAGTAAAGATAGGAGAAAATTTAGTTCATTTCCGCGTGCTTAACTTCCAAATAGTGCAAAATGGCTCAATGTTACTCCCGTTCTTGCGCTGCTCCCCAACAGCTATAGGTGGGGAGGATAATGGCATCGATGCTTCTCCTGCTAAATCTATCTGCCCAGCATTCGTAAATTATTCATATCTTAGAGAAGGTTATAATCTTACTACTGGTCAGAGCGTAACACTAGTATTTAACGGAGAAATTTCGCTCGGGAGAGGTACGTTCATAACTAACGTGATTTCTGGAGACTTGTATAAATTGGTAGTGCAGGGAACGAATGGTGCAAGAGCAACCACGAATGTCACTGCGCAATCATAAATCATAGTAGTTCTAAAAACAGAAAGTTCATGCGTTTAGTTTTTCTATTAGAGCTAAGTTTTATCGCTTGGTTATTCTGGGATTAAAATTTTAATAAAAGTAAGATAAGTAGGATTCATCCTACTTTAATAAGATAAATATTCTACGGTATAATAAGTAGTATTATATTAATATATTAGATAGCATACTATCTATTATAATAGTACTTAGATTAATACCTATTATATATTATTAATATTAATAAATTAATATAATTACAATCAATAATAATAGTTTTATAATACTTATATTACAAAGAAAAGCGCTACTCAATGGTAAGTTTTCTTTAAATATTTTAGGAAGAATAAGGCTTAGAAGCTAATACAGTTAGAGGGTCAATCCAAAAGAAAGGTATACTCCCAATTAACTTTTATATATACATGATGTATATATAACACATATGAGAAACAAAAAATATAAGCAGACTTTACTTGATGAAAATGCATACAATGCACTTGTTGATGCAAAGGCCGTGATACGGGCAAAGTCGAATAGAAAAGTTACGTTTTCTGACGTTATTAATGAATTTATAAAGAAAAAGGTAAATTTTTTGAAATTAGACATGGATATACAAAATTATATCTTAACATTTGTAGACCAGGTTAAACAGGATAAAAATGTTCTTGGAATTATGCTTTTTGGATCAATTGCTCGGGGAACTTTTAATAGTTATAGTGACATAGACATATTAGTCGTTGTTGATGGAAATGTATTAACCTATTTTGACAAGTTAGAGCAAATAATTAAGGAAATTGATCCCATGAGACAGAAATTAGTTGCAAAAGGATTACATCTGTATATAAGTGAGGTTATTTTAAAGAAAGAGGATTTAGCAGAGTTTAGACCATTTTATATATCATTATTAGAGGAGGGGACAATATTATATGAAAAAGATGGAATATTAAGTGAATTTATTAGCAATCTTAAGAAAATAAGATATACCTGGGTAAAAATGGGTAATAATTTGGTACTGGAATGGAAAGAATAGTGTCTAAAAAAGCAATGGATAGCGCTACCAGATGGTTTGATCTGTCTAGTGCCGGTATAAAGCAAAAGGACTACGACGGGGCGTTATACTGTTTAGAAATGTCCCTTGAGATAGGAATGAAAGCTATTTTATTATCAAAAAAGAAAGAAGTCCCAAAAACACACAACATATTGGATGCATTCATTTCGGTGGTAAATGATAATAAGATTATGGATATCTATAAAGAATTGGATGGGATAAAAGACGCATTCAACTTACTTATAAAATTTAGAAATGTGAGCGGGTATATGTTTGAATCGACCGCATCGTTAGAAGACTTAAAGACAGTAATAGATCGCGTTTATGATAAAGTAAAAACCTATCTAGATCTTTTCAAAAAGGTTATTGATAAAAGTTAATCAGCAGAGGTAATGTTTAAAGGTTAATTTTTGACTAATTTAGCCGATTCTATTTAGTCTTTAAGTGTTAATCAAATCCC
>JAJZLM010000003.1 GCA_021850635.1 Nanobdellota archaeon | reverse complement strand
CCTTAAAAATCTTGCGGTATCATAGTAGTTCAATCCCTTCTTTGTCTTGTCGTCCTTGTGCTCTTTGTAATACTCTTCCTTTAACTCTAACGCTTTGTTCCACACTACCCTGCTGCAGCCGAAGTATTTCGAGAAGAGGCTCTGCTGTTTTTCATTTGGGTACAACCTGAATTTGTATGCCGTCAGCATATTGTTATTTTACCTCTTCTGTTATTTATGTTTTCCATTTTTGAGTTCGCTTTCATCCCACCTCTAAAGAGTGTGGGTTTTCCCGCTCACATTTGATAAACCGTTATGCTTTAGGTTTATTATAAGCTTTGCGGCAAGTCATAAGAATATTAGGATGAACACCGACGCTACTATGGCTGCAGCACCGGTCAACTGCTTGATGCTAAGCTTCTCCTTAAAGACTATAAAGGATATTATTATTACCAGAGGGACCGAAATCTGTACTATTATGGGAGAATATACCGCGTTTAGTTTATACGCAAGGGAGAATAGTATGGTGCCCAGTCCATTGAAAAGAGCAGCTAAAAATACATACGACAGCAGGCTTCTCGATTTGAATCTGTGAAATTCCTCTTTTTTCATGCCGATCATGAACGTAAATGGGACGGATACCGCCGCAGTAAACACAGCGACCCACGCGTAGTATACTAATGGCGACACTCCTACTGGGTCGGTAGAAAAGAACACAAGCCACATGATCACCCACGTGACCGCGGCTCCGAATGCAAATAATGCGAACCTGGACAATTTTCTGAACCCTTTGCCATTCAACGTGATTAAGACGACCCCTGCCAAAGTAAGCACCGATGGAAGAGCGTCTTTTACGATGAGGGACTGTACAAAAAGCACGGCAGATAAGAAAGATAATATTACGAACTGAGAATCCTCTATTATGGTTATAGACCCGACCTTCTCGTTCTCAAGGCTGAAAAAAGCTATGTACGCTGCAAAGCAGTACATCCCTCCCATAAGCGCAGCGTATCCGGTAGCGTATACAGGCAGGTATACGTTGCCTACCATTATAAAAGCTATTATGACTACGACTATCGCTGAGAACGCAAGGTATACTGGTAGAAAAGACTTGTATGACAGCATTTCACCGTTTTTATTGAAGGATATCTTCGACAGTACGTTTATAAGGGTAAAAGAAATCATCGATACAATCGCGATTATCCAATAATAATTAGATGACATTTGTACATCCAGCACTTCGGTGTTTATAAAGTTATTTCAAGCGAGTCGCTTAAATGAACTGTATTATCATCTGTACTATGAAGCCTATCACTCCTATTATAGAGGTGCCCACTATGACCATTATAGCGAGTTCCTTATATTCTGTCTTCGTAGGCTTTCTTGCGAGGTGCAAGACCCTGCTATATTCGACTATATAATGGCTTACTTTTCGTTTTATGTTCAGCGGATGAAGAAGCTTGACTTTAGATAATGTTCTTGTGAGATGCAGTCTTCTACGCTCCCTTTTAAACGGCTCCTCGTGTTTAACGTGCTCCTTTGCTGGCTGTTCTGCCTGTTTCTGCGCCTGGTTTTCTGCGTTGACGGGCTGCTGTACCTTATTCTCTTTCGGTTGTTCCGATGCTGTTGGAGCGTTTTCTTCCCTACCAATGTTTGCATCGGCTAAGCTTTTCTTCTCGTCCATAATGTAAGGGCTTCAGCTCAAGAATGTTATGCCCAGTTCCTCTTCTACTTCCTTGCGTTCCATGCGCTCTTTCTCTTCATAGATGGATTTTCCGCTTATCTGTTTAGAGCTCACTCCCGTTATTATAGCAAGTACTTTTATAGTGTTCTTTAGATCTGGGAAGATATGTGCGCCCCATATTATGTTTATCTCTTCAGGCAGCTTTTGGTTCACTAGATCAACTATCTTATTGGCTTCATCTAGAGTCATCGAAGGTCCTCCGCTTACGTCTATCAACATGCCTTTAGCAGTGGATGTGTCCACGTCTATAAGAGGATTGTTCAATACTTTTTCCACAACTGATTCAAGCTTTTTGTCCTTTGCATCGCTCTCTCCCGTGCCTATCAACGCAACTCCTCCATTGGACATTATGCGCTTCACGTCCGCGAAATCCACATTTATAAGGCCAGGTTTAGTTATCAGTTCCGTTATTCCTTTCACGGCGTTTGTGAGTACGTCGTCTGCTATCTTTAGCGCGATCGCTACCGGCAACCCAGGCGCTATAGCCAAAAGTTTCTCGTTAGGGACCGTTATCAATGTATCTACAGCTGACTTTAGTTTTTCCACTCCGCCCATAGCAGAATTCATCCTTCTTTTTCCTTCAGCCTTGAAAGGCAACGTGACCACGGCTATCGTCAAAGCGTTCAGTTTTTTGGCGACTTGAGCTACGACTGGAGCAGCTCCGGTTCCTGTACCTCCTCCCATACCGCAGCATATAAAAACCATGTCAGCGCCCTGCAGCGCTTCCTTTATCTCTTGCTCTTGTTCTTTTGCAGCTGCTTCTCCGACGAGAGGATCGGCGCCCGCGCCTAATCCATTAGTCAATTCCTTGCCTATCAGTATCTTTTTATCCGCAGGCGTACACAGAAGGTCTGCAGCATCCGTGTTTACAGCTATCAACTCCGCGCCCTTTATGCCTACTTCGAACATTCTGTTTATAGTATTGTTTCCAGAACCGCCGACACCGACGACTTTTATGCTGGTCCTTCTAGAAGTTATCAGCTCTTCGAGCGCTTTGTCAAATTCTTTCGTCTTGCTCTCATCGAATTTCGGCGCTTTTATCCCTTGTGAGGATATGTTTGAATCCATCTCCATACTTTTAGATATTTTATTTCTGTATTTGGTAATATATAAAGGTGCGCTTGCAAGACACGTTCAAAAACGTATCCTCAAGAGCTCGATATCTCTACCTTGAGGTCTCCGCCGATGTATTTTTTGATGTCTGAACTTATGGCGTCTTTCGTATACGGCTTTATCTCTTCTTTATACGACATTTTTACGGCATTGTCACCTATGTCGGTTGAATCCGGCTGCTTTCCGACGTAATGCTCGAATATTGCGGCGCATTTTTCCTTTGTGTCCTCTAATTTCTTGACGATATCTATCTCGTACACTAGGTCCTTTCCAGCTAGAGGATTATTGAAGCTTACCATTACTCTGCCACCGCTTACGGATAGCACAGTAGCCAGTGTATTATCCAGCATCACTACGTCTCCGACTGAAGGGTTCACTCCGTTCTGCCTGAATATGCTCAATCCTATGGTTTTGACTAGTTTTGGATCGAACTTGCCGAAAGCATCCTCTGATTTGACTTCCAGCGTGTATTTATCGCCTATCTCCTTTCCTAAGAGGGATGAAGCGACTGCCTTCAAGACGTAGTTGGAAGCTGGTATCACCAGCACCGGCGAGAAATTTAATTCCTTGTTGTTTATACCTTCCTTCTCTGCGACTTCTTTCTTGGTTAAGTCGAATATCTTACCGGATGATTTTATTCTTCCGACAAAATCTATCAATACAAAATCATTTTCATTTATCATATCTCACCTTTTCATTTCTATAGATATAAAGGAAACGTTCCTTTTTTTACCGTCGTCCGAGGTTATCTCCTCGGTGCCTATGTCTATTCTTCCGATGTTTAGATCCTTGGAGAATTTCCTTTTTATGACTTGGGACACGTCAACCGCTTTCGATATCATGACTCCCCTCGCTTTGAGCTTGACTAAATCGTGCCCGGAATTGACGTGCGTCAATACGGCGAGTACGTACGTCATCAGCGGCTTCTTCCCTATAAAAACAATATCGCTATCCATACGGCTATTGTTCTATATCCGTATATTTAAAGTTTCCTTGTCTCTTTAGAGAAAACTAGGTGGTTCCCAGACACCTTAACTGTGCTAACTTTTCTCGCGTCGGCTCGTCTTATGAGCTCCGCATCCGCCGTGAGCACTGTAAAACCGGCTAATACAGCCTCATCGATTATTTTATCGTCTGTCTTCCCACTGCTGGCTGTATTTATCATTTCTATCTTATTTTCTTTAGCCCATCTAATAACGTCTTTTCTGCCTAATCCCTCCAATTCTCTCATGCATGCATCCAAGGAGTAGAACCTAAACGAATCCCTAACTTCTCTGCTGAATATCGAGTTTATGTCCTTCTTGCCATCAAAAGCGTATATCATCGCGTTGGTGTCTATCAGTATCTTAAGCATACACAGTCCCGGAACCAGCCAGGACCCATACATTGTCTACTTTTCTAGAGATTATGGCTTTGTCGCCTATGTAATAAGGTAACAGTGAGTTGTTAAATATTATTGTGATCTTATTGTTCTGTGTTGATATCACGGTACCCAAGATCTTAGATGATAGTATGTTTAATAGAACAGTTTCATTCTTCTGGATGGGTTTTTTGAATATGTTTTTTTCCTTTTCTGCAAGCGGTAGATAGGTTATACTTATCCTATCTTTGAATTCGGGCGGGTTGTCCCTAGACACTATCAGACTTCCAGCTAGGCTGTCTCTCCTAGCAAACGACGGATCTATCTTGGTTTTTACTCCTATCATAAGTCCTGACACTGCTTTTTCCTCCTTCCCAAACTCGCTTTGTATCTCAGCGACCTCTGTATCTATTGGTTTCCAAGTGTCATTTATGAGGACTCCAGGGTATATTCTTATTTTATCGCTGGTCGAAAGCTGTCCGGACACTAGTCCGCCCCCTAATACTCCTCCATTAAGACTGCTTATGTCGGTACCTGGTCTATTAACGTCGAAGCTTCTTACAACCAGCATCTTCGGTTTTCCGCTATCGTATTCGATCGGAGAAAACTTTCCAATCTCCTGTATCAACTCCGTTATATTGATATCATGTATAGACAAAACTGGTATTATTTTCGTGCCTCCAAAACCATTTTTCGCCAGGAACGCCTGTATCTCTTCCTTGCTCTTCTTCGCTCTCTCCGCTCCCACTATATCTACTTTTGTCTGGGCTACAACTAGATTCTTTATGCCCATTATTTTTATCGTTTCTAAGTGCTCTTCTGTTTGTGGCTGCGGACATGTTTGGTTGGCAGCCACTACCAGCACAGCTCCGCTTGTTAATGGCGCTCCGCTCAACATTATGGTCATCAGGGTCTTGTGGCCTGGCGAATCTATGATAGAGACCCTGTAGAACATCTCCGCCTTGCCGCCGCACAATTCGCATTTTTCATGTCTACTGAAAGCCGAACACTCCGTGCACTTATACAGGATAAAATGAGCGTACCCTAATCTTATCGTTATGCCTCTTTTTTTCTCTTCGCTGTGTCTTAGCGTTGATTCACTGGTCAGTGCTCTGACAAGCGTAGTCTTACCGTCTGCAAAGCTGCCTATTATGTCTATAATTATATTTTTAACCATTCTGACTCTCAGTCTTTGCGGAGAATATTTCCTCCAGAGGCTTCTGTCCGTACTTCACTATCTTGAGGTTGACTTGCGACGTGAATTGACTGATAGTGTTTCCAGCTACACTTTTTCTCCTTTTTATCCCCTGTCTATTGCCTACGCCACCACTTAGCAGCGCAGATTTGAGACCTATGCCTTCTATCTCTTTACGCATAGGGGTTCCCGTCATGTAACTGCCACCGGTCACAACAGCAGAATAACCGTCAAGGCCTAAAAACGACAGCTCTATCTCCTCACCTAACTTTCTACTCATAATAGACGTAGATTCGTCAGAGGACAGCGTTTTATTGTATGACTTGCCTGTTTTCGGATCGCTTAATACTATCTTGGTTTCCATAGATTACATTAACTTTCAACTAGTATATAAATATGTTTTTACTAAATATACATCTGTATGGAAATGATGTTTATAGAAGCAAGGTTCAAAGGAGCGCTAAGCGATACTTTCTACAAGAAGATAAGGAACGCTATATCCCCTTATAACAAGATAAACGTGGTATGCTCTATACAGTTCATAGACCAGATGAACGACTTTATAGCAAAAACCCCAGAAAAGGAGTTCGTTGTCAAGAGCTCGATGTACAGAGCAAGATACCCGGGACAGATACTTGGTTGCGACGTTTACGCTGCAGATTGCAGCGACTGCGATGCGACCCTGTCATTCACCCAAGGGATGTTTCACGTCCTCGGTATACCTATAAAATACGGAAAGAGCGTGATAAATGCAGATCCAGAAAGCGAGACCGTCGAAGTCATAGACAAAAACACGGCGGAAAAATACAGGAAGAGTATTCTGCAAGGAATAGGCATAGCACTTAATGCTAGGAGCGTGATGTTCATAGAGTCCACTAAAGTCGGGCAGATATACGGGGTAGAACTGCTCAAGGAAGCTTTTCGCAGAAAAGGAGCATCGGTGTATACGGTAGTGCAGGACGAGATAGATTACGCTAGGCTGAACGAATTCAGGAAAATAGATATATTCATCAACACTGCCTGTCAGAGGATAGCCATAGACGATGCGAAGAAACTGGACAAACCTATAATAAACGCAGAAGATCTAGAGCCGTATCTTTTGAAGTGAATATCGTGCTTCTTATCTAGACACCCAAATAGTTGCTGCCTTGTTTTACAGCTAAAGGCAACATATTCAGGTAGTTCACTGGGTCAGAGCTCTCGAGCGCTTGTTTTAGCGCATCTCCGTCTATGTTCTTGCTCTGTCTGTATATTTCACTCATAAGTATCTTTTGCACGTAGGTCATGTGTTCTATCTTTGCATTTTCGCTCAAGGAATTTACCAGATCAGCGTAGCATTTATTGCCGTCCACAAACGCTTTTTTTGCATTGTCCGGAGTCATTCCTAACTTTACATATGCTTTTTCCACTTCAGGAGACGATAATTTCTTGTAATAAGATGCGATTTTTGAAGTATCATTGTTGTTCAAATCGTTGTTTAATTCATCTAATATAAGCGAAAGCTGAGCAGGCTTGGCTCCTCCTTTAACCGATGATATCTTCTTGAACTCATCGGGATACTTGCCTATATTCAACATTATACCCATAGCCATACTCTTATGATTGTCCGCTCCGATACTGTCTTTTATTTTATCTAGATAAGGTGGCAGAAAGTCCTTAAGATAGTTCGCTATCCCGTCAAGGGATTCTTTGGTGATAGTCTTGTATTTTATAGATTCTTCAAGCGCGTGCCTCTTCATCTCGAGCATCGCTGCTAGGGCTGGGTCCGTCACTTCCTTTGAGATAGTCAACAAGGCGTTATACATATAATTGCCCATGTTGACCACGCTGAAACCTGGATGATCCTTCGTCTGCATGTAGCTGTCTATGACCGTCGCTATCTGTTTATATGCATCGAAATTGCTGGCGCCTAGTACCTGCTCCAAACTAAGCTTATTAGCCTTCGAACCGCTTTGACCCGTATTTGTTCCGTTTCCTGCCATATTATTATAGTTTTACTACCATATAATGATTATTAGGTATATATAAAGCTTTTGTGCGCGCATTCTTATCAAATGTGAGCGGGAAAACCCACACTCTTTAGAGGTGGGAGGATGTCACGCGAATTCGAAGCTGCCTACTACTCTGTTCTTGCCTACTGATAAACTCGCGTCCATTATAAGATGTTTACCGCCGATTTTAGGCACAGGTCTATTGAATCTTATAGAAGTGTCTGCTTCTTCTATGGAAACGCTGAAATTCTTTCCGAGCAACGCACACCCGAGGTCCCTATCGGCTAAAGTCTCTATACTATAGAATTTTGACTTGTCAAACTTGCAGCTGAACTTTTCAGCCACAGAGCCTATAGATGACACTGCGTAGTTCTCAGAAAGGTCCTCCCCATTTATATTGTTTAACGCTAACCCCACGTGCTGGCCGCTGCTTGCTGTTTGGGAGTCCACATCCATTATCTGTATACTCTTTATAGAAACGTCTTTTAATGTTGGAAGAAGATGCAGCTTATCCCCTTTCTTTACTGTCCCGCCGAGGTTGAACCCTATTATGACGCTGCCTATCCCCTTGACTATGAAATGCTTGTCTACAGATACATAAGAAAAATCAGGACTTCGTCTCTCAATCTTAGGCAGTTCCGCCGCTTCTTTCATTGTGATGATCTTAGACCTACCTACTTTGTAGTTTCCAAACAATTTGGAAAAGCTGCTCTCATCTGAATACTCTAATTTTACCGGAATCACTGTATCTATATCGGAGTTTTCGACGGCGAGGGCCAATTCTGCGTCTATAGCGGTGATCTCATCGTTTATCACGAATATTGCGTCGTCTGCTATGGACAGTGCACGCATCATCGCGTTGACCGACGTGGGATAATCCAAAGAATACACTATTACCCCTCCTTTTTTATCCAGAGCTATCTGGACTCCGTTGATATTGTCTAGTTTCTTTGAGATTATGGAGTTGAGCGCATCGCTTTTCAGTTCCTTTGACGAAATTAGAGCGGTTACCATAAAATCACTCTTTTAGCTCTTTCACTCCATTTTTATCGACATGAAAATACTTTATGTACCTACCACCTAGTTTTTCCCTTATCTCGTCTATGTTCTTCTGTGTGTCTTCAAACAGAAGTATCTCGTCGTAGCCGCCTACATACTCCTCTATGATGGTAGCTTTCCATTTCTCGATGTTGATATCCCATGGTTCTTTCTGTAGTATCATCTTATCGTACTCTATCCCATAGATGCTCAAATTTCTTTCGGCTTGTTTCCTTAAAGTCTCTTCTCTTGCACTTAAGATTATCAGTTCGTACCCTTCTCTTTTCATTTTAAAGAATTTTTCCATTAAACTTATGTTAGGTTCTAGATTATCGCTGTACTTTGAGAACGCCAGATTATAGATGTTTCTTTTTATCGACATCTCCAGTTTGCTAACTTTTTTCCTATCAAACGGCATACCGAGCAGCTCCATCGATGCTAAAATTATGCTGTTATCTATGAAGAAGATGGTACCGTCTAAGTCTGAGACTATTAGTTTTCTCCTGGCTCTATTAGATTTTGTCCTCTTAGGGCCTTTTTTAACGGACATACAGATTTATAGAATCATTATAGTTTAAATCAGTATCTGCAGCGCACTTTGTATCACTAACTTACTTTATCTCTCTTTCTCCTCTCTTGTTCACGAGGAAAAATCTGATGTTTTTACCCGCGAATTTTTTCTTTATAAACTTTATGTTAGCGATATCGTCATCGAAAAAAAGTATCTCGTGGTAACGTGGAATATATTCAGATAAGGCTCTTGCTTTCCACTCGGCATTGCTTATGGTCCTGCCTTTCTTAGAGAGTATTATCGCCTTGTAAGGGATTTTATGCAGGTCTAGGCTGTATTTTGTTTCTTCCAATTGGCCTTCGTGCCTTCCGCTTAGGACTATTACTTCGTACCCTTTTAGCTTGAGTGTCTTAGACAACCCTATAAGTCTACCGTTCGGCTTTAGATACTCCTTGTATTTCACGGCGGTGTGTTCATAAAATGGCTGTTTCACCGCATTTTCCATCTTCCTTATCTCGGAAACAGGTATCCTTTTTCCGAATACTTCCTCCGAAGCCAGCGATAGAGCTTCTTCTGTGAAAAATAAAGTATCATCAAAATCGAGCACGAGCAATCTCCTCCTCTTGGAGATATGCTTTCTATTTTCAGTCATAGCCTCAGAATCCTGCGTACGTGCTTCTTTATATTCTTCCATTCGTAGCTCTGGAATCGCTCTTCTTCTGCTACTCTGCCACGCTGATGATAACCGTATCTTTCCCAGTAACCATCTTCGTAATCTTGGATCAGTTCTACCTCTGTGAGCCATTTCGCGCTCTTCCATCCGTATAGGCTGGGTATGAAAGGTCTCGCAGGGGCCCCCTGCTCGAATGTCAGGGGCTTGTCATTTATTTTTAGAGCGATGATCGACCCGCCGGATAGAACGTCTTCCAGCTTGACTGGAGTCGAATACCCGTCTGCACATTTGAACATTGCCCACTTTGCGTCCTTAGTCGGTTTCGCCTCTGTGATTATATCCCGAAGTGAAACACCTCCCCATCTCACGTCCTTAACGGCCCATCCAGTCACGCAGTTGAAATCCTCTATGTAAGATACTTCTCTTCTTTTCAACAGATCCGCGTATGACAGCGTCAATTTATTTTCCACTAAGCCTGTTAGTTTAAGCGACCACTTGCCTCTATCTATTTCCTTGCCACCCAAAGCGTCGTATATTATGAAGTCTTTTATGTAATGCTCGCCTGGCGCTGGTCTTTTCTTATAACTATCCATACTACAATAACAGTACTATATATAGTTCATGAGGTATTAATCTTTTTTATGTTTGATTCGATATCAAAAAAAGAAGTATGGCTCGAGGCGATGAGATCCCTTAAAAAAAGAGACAAAACAATCGGAAGAGTGATAGACAGAATCGGATATATCCGCATAAACAGACATTCGGATTATTTTGGCACTCTGGTGCGCTCTATAATCTCCCAACAAATATCCGGAGCTGCGGCTGAATCTATAAGAAAGCGATTGGAAGAGATATGCGGTGGGAGGATGCCGACGCCGAGAGAGTACCTGCATACCTCTAATAAGCAGCTTTCTTCGGCTGGGTTGTCACCACAGAAAATATCTTACATAAAGGATCTGTCAGAAAGAATACTTGACGGGCGCGTAGAGCTAAAAAAGTTCAACAGGTTGCCTAACGAAACAGTGATAAATGAATTAGATGGAGTAAAGGGGATAGGCAGATGGACCGCGGAGATGTTCCTTATATTCAGTCTAGGCAGGACAGACGTCCTCGCCAGGGATGACCTTGGGATAAGAAATGGCATAAAGAGGCTGTACAAGTTAAAAAAATATCCGACCAAAGAAAGATTCGATAAACTGGAAAGGTTATGGCATCCTTACAGCACAGTAGCATGCATATACTTATGGGAATATGGTAGCGTGGGAGTATAATACAGATATTCTATCAGCATAGATGGATTGGCTGGTGTTTTCTGCGTAGCAAGCCAGGTGTAAATTAACATATATATAGTGTTTTAAAAACGAGTAAGATCTCAACAAATTAAGAGAAGATAAGCGCTTTTTAAATCGGTCGATTAAATGCAAAGTATCACTCAAAGATTCGTGTTCACGAATATTCAAGCAAAAATGGTGCAGTACCACTTAAACCAGCTCAAAATTAGAAACTCCTTATAATCTATATCGACATGAACGTGGGGAATCTTTTGAACACGAGCAGCTTCATGCCGTCCACAAAGAACAGGAACACTACTGTTAGCCCTAAAGTCAGTAATATGTACGCAAGACTTATCGGTGTCATCAATATACCATAATATGCAAGTACGATGACTATGCTTACGGATAAGATTATCTGTAAAAGCACTGCTTTGCTGGGCATAGACGACCAGAAACTCTTTCTCTCCCTCATAGACAGAGTAGTTATCTCCATAGAGACTATGAATATAAGAAATACCAGCGTCTGGAACTGTCCGTGATTAAACCCTAAATAGCCTAGCGCTATATACGAAAGCAAAGAAACCTCTATGAGCGCGGCTACGCCGAATATCAAAGAGACTAAGAATATCGATTTTATACTCCATGTGTCTGGTCTGCCCGAGTACTGCTCATTGTCCGTTGAAAGACTTATGCTTCCTATATCACTCAAGAATATAGAAAGTACAAGCTGGGTAGGCAATATAGGCAGGAACTTCAACAGTAGGAAAGCGATAGATAGGAATATAGACAGGTTCAGTACTCTGGATACTTTCTTTATCGTATAAGTAACCATCCTTTCAAATATGGAACGGCTCTCCTTAACGGCGCTTACTATAGGTTCTATACCGTCCGAAGTTAGGACTATGTCTGATGCGCTCTTGGCCACGTCCGTAGAGTTTAGGACCGCTATGCCTACTTCTGCCTGCTTCAGCGCCGGAGCATCGTTGACTCCATCGCCTGTCATACCGACGTGAAAGCCGGAGTCTTGTAGAGCTTTCACTACAGTGTATTTATCTTTCGGGAAAACCCCTGCGAATCCGTCCGCATTTTTAATCATGTCATTTATCTCGCTCTCGTTTTTGCCGTTTAGAGCACCTAAGTCCAGTATGTTTGAACCGATGTCTACTTCTTCAGCTATAACCCTGGCGACATCGACATTGTCGCCTGTCAGCATCTTCACCTGCAAGTTCAAAGATTTCAGCTCGTCTATAAGCTCCTTGCTGTCTTCCCTAGGCTTGTCATTTAATGGTATTATCCCGACTAGCTTCCATCCGACGTCCGCTTTGTAAGCTACGGCTATCGTTCTGAACCCTCTAGATTCCAGATTCTTAATATTAGAAGCTATGCTGTCCAGCTCCCCGGCTGATGATCCGCACATCCCTATTATTACTTTTGGAAAACCTTTTGCAACTTCGATTCTTTTCCCATTTAACGTCAGTACAGCGCTGGATATCTTTGTGGTTGGAGTAAATGGTTTAAATGAGACCTGTTCATAACCAGAAGACTTTATCCCTCTTTTCTTTGCTCCTTTTATTATCGCTAGGTCTATCTGGTCATTATCCTCTTCGCGCGAGGCCATCGAACCGTACATTAAGACTTCATCCTCTGAAAAACTGCCTGCATGTATAGGGTCCGATATAGACAGCTCATTCTTGGTTATTGTACCCGTCTTATCCAGGCATACAATATTCATCGTAGATGCTTCTTCTATGGACTCGAGTTTTGTGATCAATATATTATTTGAGGACAGTCTTTGCGCACCGTAAGCCATCGCGACGGTAAAGGCTGCAGGGAGGGCAACAGGCACGGAAGTAAGCAACAGAAGCAGGGCGAAAGGCACTATAGACAGCAAATGCATACCGAATGCATACGACCCTACCAAAACACCTACGATAAGAGCTGCATCCAGAAACATAAGGTACTTCAGAAGCTTGAATATCTCGGACTCTAGGTGCGTTTTTGTTTTTGCTGTGTTTATCAGTTCTGCTGTCTTACCGAAAGCCGTGCTCTTACCTGTGGAGATTACTACCGCTGTAGCTTCTCCTTCCCTTACTATGGACGATGAAAAGGCTATCTCCCCGATGTTTTTATCTACAGGAAGAGACTCTCCCGTGAGCATAGACTGGTCTACGGAAAGGTAATCGCTCTCTATTATCTTCGCGTCTGCGGGCACGATATCCCCCATACGTACCCTTATTATATCTCCCGGCACGAGCATTTTTGCAGGCACTATCTTCCATTCTCCGCTTCTTTTTAATTTTACTATTACTGCTAGTTTGCTTTTTAGCTGCTCGACTGTGTTGTCTGCCTTGTACTCCTCCAGAAAGGACGTTATTCCATTGAATATTACAAGACCCGCTATGATGTACGCGTCTATGTAATCACCGAGGTAAACAGCGATGACTATTACTATATATAGTATTATCGAGATTGTGCTTGCAAACTTAGATAGAAACTTCAGCACGACACTCTGTTTTTTACCTACGACTTCGTTGAACCCATATTGTTTCAGCCTGGACTCCGCTTCTTCGTCCGAGATGCCCGCGGGGCTGCTGTTCAGCCGTTCCAATGTTTCTTCAACGCTTAGGCTATCGAAGGCTTTCGTGTCCATAATCCACTTAGCATCTGCTCATTGATAAATATTGACTATATTCGGAATAGAACCCTGGATTAGATACTGCGGGCATTTTGTCTGTTAGGGGACTTGCTGGCATAAACCTCGGCAGCAAGTTCCTTTTTTTGTTCAAACTGTAAATCGCCAGCTTATCTATAAATTTATAAATGTGAATGTCTAGTTCTAGTTAGTATCAGCTACCTGGCATCGGTAGTCAAGCTGGTTAAGACATCACCTTGCCAATAATACAGCGATAAGGTGGAGGCCCGGGTTCGAATCCCGGCCGATGCATTTTTGATTATGTATTTCGACGTCGAAGTAAAGCACGAAAGCACGGACTGGAAGGCTTTTGAAAAGTTAGTGCACGACATTTTTGAGAGTTTCGGTTACAAAACAGAAGCTGACGTTAGGTTCAAGACCGTGAGAAGATTCCAAGTCGACGTGATAGCTTACGATGGTACTAGGTGTTTCTTTGTGGACTGCAAAGACCATGCGTACATACCTCCTTCTGAAGAAGACGAATTTATAAGGAAGCAGAAGATACGTGCGGAAAACCTAGTCAAACTACGTCCTGAATTGGAATACAAGAGGAAGATAATCCTCCTAGTCACAAGGAACAAGAGTAATTCTCTGCTGCAGCACTCTGAGGCCAGCGGTAAAATACTCGGCGTCGACATAAACGGACTGAAGGAGCTCCTGATCAATTTACCTGTTTATGAAGACGAACTTTTATCTCTCTAACGGGTCTATTCTATTCTGTTAGCGAGCACGAAAGAAAGTTTTGTAGTCGCATCAAAATCATAGTCTAGCCTGAGCGGGTAGTTATTAGAGAAAGACATCTTGAGCGGTTTTTCGGGGTCGAGTGCGTTTACGAATTTTGTCAGATATTCTATGGAATACTTGGACCTGGTTAAACCTTCTGAGTTTATGTTGAAAAGTTCCTTGCTGTCATTTATGTACAGGTCCTCCGAGAACTCCTTCTCTTCGCTCCTAGAACTCAGTATGAACCTTTGGTTATCCACTGTAAGATAAAGCGAATCGTCCACAAGAAACCCTGCTTTTATAGCATCCTTGACCACCGAACTTAGTATAGTCACTTCGGCCGTGAACTTTAGCTGCGGTACTTTCTGAGTGGTATAATTCTCATCTATCAGCGGTATGCCAAAATGCATCTTTGTTTTGCCGTTTATATCAAGATTCATTTTTGATCCGTTGTCGTTTATCTTGACCTTGTCTCCTTTCTTTACCAGCCTGAGTATGCCGTTTAAATCATCTAAAGACACCGAAAGTTTGGTGTCTTTGTCTACCTTAAATGTGTCAAACATGTCTTTTCCGCTCTCGAACAGTATCATTGCTATATTGGCAGGATCCATGGCTTTTATCGACATTCCTTCTGGCGTAAAGTCTATAGAAACGTCTGCCATTAGGCTACCTACTGTCTCCATTATCTTTTTGAACAATTCAGAATCCTTTAATTCAGCTTCCATTACTTAATAAGTCTCTTCTTTGCTTTAAATATTTATTGTAATTTTCGTAGTCTGCCTCTGATATCCTTTCTATGTGGTCCGTCCTTATCTCAACCTCATCGTTTCCTGCCTGGGCTACCCTGCCTACGACCGTGACTTTTTCTCCTTTTTCTGGCTTTTCGTTCGGAGACACTGGGGGCAGGCATGTTATTTTTACGCCTCCATCGGAAAGCACGAATGTGCCTATTCCCTCATCTATGGACTCCACAGTACCTACGACTCTAACTTTATAGTCTTTGGACTTGTCTATCGTACTGAGAGACCTGTCTGTTATTATGCTGTTTTCCATCTTATTACGATGAGTTAGTCGAATTCTGCGGTGATTTGACTACATGTACATTCACGTCGAACGACTTCGAATACTGACACGATCCTCTGAAGTTTGAAAGATTGAAGTTCAGCGTATAATTGCCTAAAAGAGTGGGGTTTATTATCTCGTATTCCGTGTAGTAGTTGTACTTACCCGAAGACATGTTGAAAGGCTTCGCCACGCTCACAGAAAGTCCATCCGTCTGATCAGCAGTAAGGCTAACAGACGAATTGGTGTTGCCCGTGCTATTGACGTGTACCACTCCGAAAGTATTCGTATCTATCTGTGCATTTATGGAGCTTGGGGTGTAGTACGTGAAGGATAAGTTTGCGCCAGTGCAGTTGACAGTGACAGTTTGTAGTGCCTCTACTGGAGACCTAGGTGAATATACCACGGACACTATGAGTAGCGCTATAAAGAGCACCACTGAGCCGGATATTACATACAGACTCGTCTTTTTTACCATACTTTCACAACATACACAGGCGTATAAGCTTAAAGCACCTATCAACCACTGTTAAATTATAAACCTTAACATTAATAAATCTTTCACGGCAATTTCAAATGTGGGATATCAAACTACGGACGAGGGGAAAATGGATGGTTTCGTATACGACCCTGCGGAAGATTCTGTGTTACTATCAGAAGCGGTTGAGTACGCGAGAGGAGACGTACTTGAATTGTTCGCTGGTAAGGGAGTGGTCGGCCTGGAAGCCGCCAAAAAGGCTAAAAGCGTCACGTTCGCGGACATAAATCAGTCTTCCATAAAGTTTATAGACCAAAAAATCGAGGAAAATGGCCTAACAAACTGTAAGACCGTCATATCCGATCTTTTCAGTGACCTTGCGGGTTTGTCGTTTGACGTTATATATATGAACCCTCCATACTTGCCCGGCGATAGGAACGGAAAAGATGCAGCTGAACTGTCTATTAGTGGTGGCAAAGATGGGTACGAGCTGACAATAGAAGCACTAAAGCAGTCTAAGCAGCATCTCAAAGAAGGCGGCGAGATTTACCTGATAATTTCCACCGTATACGACGTGCGTAAAGTTTATAAGGCGCTGGAATCTATTAACTTTGAGTTTAAAGTTCTAGACAGGAAGAAATTCTTCTTTGAAGAATTGCTGTTGGTAAAGATCTATGAAAAGCGCGGGAATAACTATAGTGAACGGTCAATTGATAGTGGCAGTACTGATAAATTCGGCGGTCCAAATATACAGAGTAAAGAACGTTAACGATGCAAAAAACATACTCGATACTGCAAAACCGGATACAGTAGGTATGGATGAAAGCACGGTAGAAATCTACAAGGATGTAGAGTTTCAGTTCAATACAATCAAGGTAAGACGCGTTCAAAAGCCTGAGATCGATTCTATATGCGAAAAGTTTACGATGTTAAATATAATCAAGGACCAGGACAAACCAGCTATAGCCGCAGCTGCCTTAGCTCTAACAGAGAACTCTTCTGATTAAACTGTAGGAGTCTGGGATAAAATCTCCCCTTTTTCCACTTTCACGAAGTTAGGCACGACCAGGATGTAATCCTCATCTATCCCTACGACCTGCGCTTCCGATGCGTCAGCGCTCCTCTTTATCTTTGAAATAGTCCTCTTCAGCTCTTCTATGCCGCCTTTATCTTTTATGTCCTTTATCTTTATGAACAACAGCGTCGAACCTGATCTTATGTCGTTTAGAACTGAGCCTGCGTCCTCGAATTTCACAAGAGCGAAATACTTCACATACATCTTTGCGATAGGCCTATCTTTTTGGTCTACCTCCAATTCAACGTACTCATTAGATTCTTCAAGGTTCACTTTCTTCTTGAACAGATCCAAAAACTTGTCGAAAGGCAAATTCACCATAAACACCTCACGTTTTCCATTTTTAATTATACTACTTAATGATTTTGGTAATATTTAAATGCTTTTTATAGTTTTTAGCAGAAAACGCTAAGCACCTACTATCTCACGGTTCTTAGGGTGACATCCTCCCACCTCTAAAGAGTGTGGGTTTTCCCGCTCACATTTGATAAGACTAGCTTAATTCGACCGGATGATATGACGAGCGGTGACTCTCTAGTTTAGAAAACGTCTTTAATGCGAGCATAAATGCAGGGGGTGGGATTTGAACCCACGAGGGCGCTAAGCCATGAGGTCCTAAGCCTCACACGTTGGACCGGGCTTCGCTACCCCTGCTTCATTTGTTTTATCTGAGCGATGTAATCTATAGAAACTTCGTTGGACTCCTTAGTCGGTTTGAAAGTGCCGACTATATCCTCATATATGGATACCTTAAGAGCGCTCTCTATTTTTTTAGCTATTGCATCTGTAGGCATTATCTTTCCTTTTAGTATCTTTTTAATCTCGTATGGGGACTCTTTTATTTCCTCTGCCAGCTTCTCTGCCGTCATGTTTTTCTCATTCATTGCATTATTAAGTATCTCAAGGTAATCCATCTTTAAGCTTCTCTCTACGAATCCGTATGATTTCTGTGGTTTCTTTTCTATTTCATGTTCCTCTACCTCTTTGATTATTTTGCCGAATGATGAACATTTTGAGCAGACCGTCATCACTGCACCCTCTATCTCTACTCTATAGAATTTATCGTCTGTGAATCCACAAAGCTCGCAGTTCATACAAGAAGTTTATCCAAGTATATTTCGGCGAATGATGCAGGCAATTCTATCCCGAATTCATTGAGTACTCTTGGATGTACCTCACCTAGTACGCCTATCTTCTTTCCATCGTAATATACTACACCGGCTCTTCCTTTTATCACTGTTTTGGAGAACCCTTCCATGTCACCGCTGTCTTCTAGTCGCATGCCTTTGTCACCGACGGCTTCGTGTATCACCTTCTCCAATGCTACTATCATTTCACTCATGTTAGAATCAGCGCCACATGAAAGCAGGCACAGCCTTTCTTCGTTTGCGAAGTTCACATCTGTGTTCGCCTTCGAAACTATAAATCCTATATCAAAAACTTTTTGCGGGAACTTCTTATGCAGATTATTCGACACGAAGTGCAGGGCTTCTGGCGTTATATTTATCCTAACCATAGTTGCATCCGCGTTCTTTGTGTCTACAAACGACGCATAGTCCGAGGCGTTTATTCCTGTTTTATTGAACTGATACGACTCGTTTGTCATAATATTTAGGTCAAGTTCCTGGTATCCCATCCCGACAAGTGTATCCCTGATTATTTCTATTATCTGAGACCCAGGCAAAGTCGCTCCCGGTGTGTACTTTCTACTAAAGTCAGGTTTTATTTTGTCTAAGCCGTATACTCTCATTATATCGTCTATCACGTCGACTTGATGGATAACGTCGCCCCTATAAAAAGGTGGTGTCGCGTATAGACCGCCACTCACAGTTGATACCTGGTACCCAAGCCTAGACAGTGTACTCTTGATATCGCCGCTGCTTATTTCTACACCTAAAACATCTTTTATTCCCTTCTCCTTCAAGAATAGAGGAACCTGCTTAAAGTCTATCCCGGTTTCGATTCTTTTGCTCGAATAGTCTGGTTTTAGCACGCTGACCTCGCCGAAAAACTGCATGTTGAATATCAACGCCTTTGTCAGGGCATTCACCACATCTTTGTCTGTACCGGTTACGTCTATGAGTATAGTTTTGGAATCGCTTGAGAGAGAAGAAAAGTCTGCGTTTACGATAGGCGGGAGAGCGAATATATCCCCTCCTTTCTGTACCCAAGCTGTAGGCTTGCTCCCCAACAGATGCCCGTACTGTCTGCCTTTATCCGTCTCATCCAATATCTCCTTGTATGTTTTTTTGTCAGAGTAATTCAGTGGAACAAAAGAAACGTCTTTGCCGTCTATCTCCAAGTATTTTAACGGGAATTTTAACTTGGCGTAATCGAACATTCCTATTGCCGCTACTCTCCTGTCCCTGCCGATAGTCTTGTCGAATTTGTCCTGTATGGTGATTAGTTCATCCATTACGTCTCCAGCTTTCCCGTTGAGCTTAACGTGAAGTAAATTCACGAAAGGCCTGTGCGTTTCGTTTATGGTTATGTCTGCGCGCTTGGCAGTAACGGTTTCATACCTGTGGACGTTTACACTCAAAAGTTGTCCTAAAAGAAACCCAACCGAATACTTTGATATAAGCTCCATCCTGTCAGATGACATCTCAAAGTTGAGGTATTCTCCGCTACCACTGAGGTCTATCCCGTACCTAAGGCATACCTCTTCATAGTCTTTTCTGAGCAGTTTTTTCCTGAGTATGGAATTCATCTCGCTTATAGTAGTGTTTATCATCACCATATCACTCGAACCTCTTAAGGATATTCACGCTCTCTACGTTTCTGAGAAAGTCTATGTCCATATAAGTACCATAAATGGAGCGTATATCGCTTACGCCCAACCTCATAGCTAGAGCTCTCTCCAAACCGAAACCCCATGCTATAATATTCTTCTTTATGCCGAATGGACGCAAAGTCTCCGGCCTGAACACCCCTGAATTACCTACTTCTATCCATTCCTTCTTGTTCTTGCTGTACGCTTGTATCTCCAGGCTAGGCTCTGTATACGGATTGTAAGTAGGCTTGAACCTTATCTCGTCTATCCCTATCCTGGAATAAAATTCCTCTATGAAACCCATCAAATTTGACACGGTCAGATTATCATCGTATACTACTCCCTCTATTTGGTAGAACTCTGGGAGGTGTGATATGTCTGCAGTCTCGTTCCTGAACACTTTACTCACCGAGAAATATTTAGCTGGGGCGTCTTTGTTCTTCGCTATCTTATTGTATATGTACCTGAATGTAGTGGCGGTCGTATGCCCCCTCATTATTACTGCCTTGCTCTTATCTCGGTCGAACACTCTGCCATATCCCATAGACTTGTCCTCTTTGCTATCTTCGAATCCGTTCTCATAGACTTCTTTTACGTTATCAAGAAGTTTTGAAGGGATCTTTGCGGACACTCCATTAAGATAGAGCGTGTCCTGTATGTCTCTATCTGGGTGGTCCTGCTTGAACATCATTACGTCAAAATTCCAGAAGCTGGACTCTACGTAATTGCTCTGCATCTCCTCAAAACCCATCGACACTAATACTGCTTTTATCTGAGATATGAACTGTTTAGTTATATTTTTTTTACCTATAGGAGGCAGAGGTGGCCTTGCATCCAGAGAATACCTTCTGAATTGCACGTCTCTCCAGTTCTTGATTATATCTGGCGTGAGTTTGTCTACCATCTCTTTTCTGAAATTTGGGTCCTTAATTACTGCCCTTCCATTTTCGCTTATCTCGACTTTTTCATCTTGGGTTATAGATCTTTCTATTATGCCTCTTTTTATAAGATCTGTGAGGTCATCGTTCTCGGCTACGTCTTCTCCGCGGTATACTCTCTCTAGTATGTCGTTCTTCGCACGTATGCTCTCTACCTTAGACGTGTCCACCGAGAATCTTCCTGCGGATTCGTTCAGAATCCCTTTCTTCCTAAGTTGACCTATGCCAGCGCTCAATTCGTCCGGTTTCAGGACCGCCTTAAGGTCTGCATAAGTCGCCATAATATTTCCAGAGACTTCTCTGATTATAGCGTACTCTGGTAGCCCTCTCCCTAAGTAACCTTTGCCTGTATCTGTAAGGATATATTTGACCTTTGGTTCTATGATCAATCTTACCAAATCGTAGTCCTGCAGCTTTCTAGCTGCGTTTAGGAGGGTCATCTTGTCTATGGCTGTTGCCGTAGAGATATACGAAAGGTATTTCGGAGAATCCTTTACAGATTCCAGTAGACTTTTCTCGTTCCTGTTAAGTGAATCTGCAATCGAACTTACATCCATAACATAAAATATTGCACTTGACAAATATATAAGCCGAACTGAGGGTAATAGAATATGATAATAGCGATAAGTGGCACGCCTGGTGTGGGAAAAAGCGAGGTTGCCAAGCTTGTAGGCAAAAAACTTGGTTATAAAGTCGTAGAGATAAACCGACTCCTAAACATTCCCTACGGTAGGGAAAAGGAAGTGTCTGTTCGTGATATGAACAAGAAGCTGTCTGTAGCTCTGGAGGATAATACTATAATAGTGTCGCATCTATCACATTTTCTGAAAGACCATAGAATAAAGACGTTTTTTGTACTCCGCTGTTCTCCCTTGGTGTTGGCAGAGCGTCTAAAAAAAAGGAACTATAGCAGGAAAAAGGCGTATGACAATGTTATGTTCGAAGCTATAGACGGAGAATTCCTGGAAGCATCGCGGTTGCATAAGAATATTATACAACTGGATAATACAAAAGACATCGACAAAACCGTCGAGTCTATAGTGTCTTTTGTCAAAGAAAGAAAAAGACCGGAAGTTTTTGATGAGGATTACAGCAAGTATATCCTTAGTATAGAGAAAACGTATAAAAAGCAGCGATCATCTGCTTGAATCAGCTTGCCTTTCTGTGTCTATCTTCTTAGAGATTGGGAACACGGAATCTTGGTTGTTCGCCGCTCCTATAAGTATGTCGTGCAGAGCGTCGCTCGCTTTCTTACCGGAGAATGAAAGCTGGAAAGTTCCCTGTGCTATCCATCTCAATGCAAGATCCAATCTCCTCATCGGTGAAGTATCCACCTGCTTAGCTATTCTCTGCCCGGATATCAAAAGGGACATTACTTCCTCTTTTGGCGCTGAGTTTTCTACGGCTTTTATCAGGACTTGGATTGGGCTCTTTCCTTCCTTTTGTATCCTGTCAAAAGACTCGTCGACTACTGTAAATGCTGTATAAAATCTACCAGACGCCAACTTCGAGGACCTTAGATGTTTTTTACCCTTGTGACCAGGCACCATCAAGTGAGTTATCAATCTCTCCACTATGTTGACTTTACCACGAGCTAACCGCTGCTGCGACGTCTTCCCTCCGCTTTTAGGCATGAGAACCGGCTTTATAGATATAACTCTGGCTAGACCGGGGTCTTTTAGTTCCACGTTGAAATCATACTTTCCAAATAGCTTTATATCCTGCGTTTCCTTCACGTCTGGATTGGCCTCGTGTTTCTCCTCTCTTGCATGTTTTTTCTCAGCAACGACGTTATCTTTTTCTTCCATTTATCTCACTGGTTTCTGCTTTCGTCCTTTTACTAGCTCTTTAAGCGCTATACCATTGACGCTTATCACTTTAAACTTGACGCCTGGCAGGTCTCCTCTAGCGCCTTTCTGTGCTCCTCCTATCCTTTCTATCATGACGTCATTGTGCTCGTCCACGAATGATATGCCTTTATTCATCGGTATATAAGCGGTCACTATCTTGCCGTTTTTAGTAAGTTGGACTTTGCACGATTTTCTTTTACCAGAGGATGGCTTCTTAGGAGTAACTTCAACCTTTTCCAGCACTATTCCTTTGGCCTGTGGGGCTCCTTCTAATGGATCGAATTTCTCCCAGTCCTTGAAAAGGTGAGACCTACTCCTATTTTTACTGAATCTTACTCTATCCTTTCTTCTCAGTAGCATTCTCCCATTGAAAAGTCCTCTAGTTTTATTTCCCATAATTTATCTGATATTTACATTAGTTATATTAAAATACCTTTGCATTACCGATTTTACCAGTTTCACCCTAGAACGCGATGGTTTCGCGTCTACATACACGTCCAGTTTCCTCGAACCGTCCTGATCGTTGGCTACGTAGCCTGACAGAAGCTTATTCGGGTGTATAACATTCTCGAATAACTTTACAGGGTCGTCTGAATATTCTATTACTATGACTTCTTTCTTTAACATCTCCTGCAACATCTTTATCTTGACCCCGTTTTTGCCTATCGCTATGCCAGCTTGACCTTGGCTTACAACGAATATTACTTTATCGTCTTCTACGAACGAATCTCTGGCTGGTATAGACGTGACATCAGAGAAAACGTTCATTACTGATATCGTATCGCTGTCTAATTTTATACTCATACGCTATTTTTTAAGTCCCAAAACGGATATGTTGAAGGATTTACCACAGGCTATGGACAATGCTTCATTGTCCCCGTCATATGCGTAGAGTTTTACTTTAGACTCCGAAAGCTCGTTCTTTATGCTCTCGCTAACGTCTGAAGCGTATACTACAAGCTCCACTTCGCCGTTCTCTATACCTCTTAAAGTTGAATTAAGTCCTATAAAAACAGCTTTATTCTTTATTTTCTCCTGTATCTTTTTCCTTATCTCCTCTTCCATTTTCATTCACCACTAACTTTATTGCTCCCGTACCTATAGGTATCACTTGATTAGACATTATGTTGTTAGCAACGAAGCTAAACTTGTCTGTCTCATGGTAAAGGCTAGCCTCCACCAAGTGCTTAAGCGGTATCTCGAAAGAAGCTCTCGCAAAAACAGACTCTGTTTCTCCACTAAGACCATACCTTCCGATGCCACGGACTGTGCCGTCTACACACATTGCGTCTGCTATCAAAAAGATATGCCTGAAATCAACGTTCAACCCGACATTCTGGAGGGTGTTGTAAACCTCTTCTACTATAACATTCCTCGCAGCCTCTATACCTAGAACGTTGGCTACTTCCATTATATCATTCGATACAGTCTTGCTTTGGTCCACTTCCTCCATTTTCATGGCTTCCTCCAAGTTAGAACCCATAGTTTTTATCCAAAAAGTCCCATCATTGTTCTTGTTAAGTATGGCCCTACTTACGTGAGGTATACCGGATATGGTTACGTCTACCATCTTGTTCCTCAATTTAATAAGTTTCTTGACGCTGTCAGCTGATTTATCTACGATAGTTATCTTCTCGCTGTCTATGTTTGCGCTTAACTTAGTTTTGGAAAACTTGGATTCTATGTGCTTTATGTTAAGGCCGTATTCCTTCATTGCGTCCCTATCGAGCATTAGCTCCACTGATTTTTTACGCAATGATATATCATAAGATGATATTATATCCCCTATCTTTATTTCTATTATCCTGGAAGCGAAATCAGACGCTTTTTCCTTGGATTTTGCATATTCTGGTTTTAGGTACAGTTCCATCACCGGCGTGGATATCTCCTTTTTCGCATCGAATATCTCGACCAATCTAGGCAGACCCGAAGTAGTATTTATAACAGTAAGACCTGCCGCGTGTTTCGTTCTTAATGTAAGCTGAGTACTTGCCTCACCTATACTCTGTGCAGCTATAACACCTACGGCTTCCCCAGGAGTTATGAGCGAATGTTCATACAGTTTCTTAAGCTCCTCTATGTCCGCTTTCTCACCGTATTTTTTCTTGTACAGTTTTATGTATTTTTCAGGTATTTCCATATCAAATGTTCAATTCTCCCTTATCACTGGCGGACACGTCTAATCCATCCTCACCGTAAGTGAACTGTATTATTTTATTCCCTAATCTTACCGAAAGATCCTTAGTCACTTTGAGGTCCTGTAAAGCCGATGACAGACGCCTCTGCATATAACCAGAGATAGGAGTACGAATCACATTGTCCATCAGCCCTTCACGGCTACTCGCAGCGTGCAGGAAATATTCCACCGGGTTTAATCCTTTCTTGTAATTAGACGTCACGAATCCTTTTGCTATCAAACCTTCATCGCCTTTCTTAAAGTGCGCCGTTAATCTTCCCTCGAAACCATTGTTTATCCTCGCGTCCCTAAGGAGCTGCTGACCGACTAGTCCGACCATAGGTATAAGATTAGTCATACTGCCTTTAGCACCTGTGTTCATCATCGCTTCTACATTGTTGTTCCTGCTCTCTATGAAAGTGCTTATAATATTCTTCACCCTGACTTTGAGCTTATTCGTGAGGCTAACCATCTTGGGCTCCAAAAGCTGCTTTGACGGTTCGTTTAGTATAGCGTTTGCGGAGACTTCTCCTTCCTTTACTACTTCTGATATTTTGTGATACGCTGCTTCGGGCAGGTCGAAATCTCTTATGCTTATGCTCATACCGTGTTTAAGCAATACTATTAGGCTCAGCTTGGAGAATCTGTCTATGAAACGCGATGTTAGATCCGGTCCGTATCTTACGAAAAGGAACTGCAGGAGACTTCCATTCTCCTTACCTATAATAGCGCTGTCTATAACACCGGTCTGAAGCTTTCCATTCTTTATCCTGACATACGCATCATCGTCATTGGTTATTTTATACGTCGTACTCTGCCCCTCAAAGTTTAGATCGCCCGGCAGTATCATACTGAAAACTTCTCTGCCGCTGTATTTCTCTTTCTTCAACGGGACGGGCAAGTCTATAGCTGATAGGAACAACTCTACAGTAGCTTTGTCAACTACCATATCTTTTGAAGTAAGTATTGCACATCCTGATATATAGTCCTGGACTGCACCTATAAGAGGAAGTCCGTGCCTTGGGGAAACTATATTGTGTTTTATGTTTATTATCATATCTGCTTCTGCCAGCGCTTCCTCGTTTTGAAGCACATGTATATTCATCTCGTCTCCGTCGAAGTCTGCGTTGTAAGGCAGTGTAGCTGAAGGGTTTATACCTAGTGTATTATAAGGAAGTACTTTCGCGTAGTGCCCCATTATAGATAGTCTGTGCAGAGAAGGCTGTCTATTAAATAGTATTATGTCTCCGTTCATTATGTGCCTCTCCACTATATACCCTGGTTTAAGCTCCTCTACCGTGTTGTCTACTGTCGTGGAGGTTATTTTCTTCTTTATGCCATCTGGGGTTATTATATAATTAGCACCGGGGTAAGAATTCAAGTTTCTTATCAGCGTTTTCATCCTGTCTATGTTTATATCGGTAACATATTCTGGAAAAGTTATTTCCTTTGCGATCTTTATAGGCACCCCTACTTCATCTAGTCTTAAAAACGGATCTGGAGCTATGACGGAACGTGCTCCATAATTTACCCTCTTACCAAGAACTGAACTTCTGAAACGTCCTTCCTTTCCTTTTATCCTGTCTTCCAACGTCTTCAATTTCTTGCCTGACTTGTGACGTGCGACTGGTATCTGAGCGGTTCCATTAGATATGAAAGTAGTGACGTGGTACTGAAGCAGGTCCCACAGCTCGTCTATTATTATCTCCGGTGCACCTGACTTTATGTTTTCCGCCAATCTCTGGTTTGTCCTGACTATGTCCGTAAGCTTGTGTGTAAGGTCATCTTCGCTTCTTTGACCGTTTTCCAGCGTTATCGAAGGCCTTATGGTTATAGGGGGCACAGGCAACAGCGTTATTACCATCCATTCCGGCCTTGAATGGTCCGGGTCTAGACCCATAAATTGCAGGTCAGAGTCTTTTATTTTCTCCAGCCTCTCAAGTACATCTACCGCTGTGAGCTTTTGTCCAGCGTACATGAAAGTATAAGGTTTTTCAAGTTTTATCTTCTGTTGTTTTTCGTGACAGAAAGGACAGACGCTTACATTCTTTGCGTGCTTTATTATAGCCTTTATCGTCTTGTTCTTTTTCTGCAGGCCTTCGTGTGCTTCTACATTCACTAATAGCTCGCTGAATTTCTTAAGGCTGTTTTCTGGTATGAGTATCCTGCCGCACGAATTACAAGTCGCATTTATCAGGTTATAGATGAATGGGACCATCTTAACGTTGAAAGTAGGTCTCGCAAGTTCTATGTGGCCGAAGTGTCCTGGACAGTCTCTTATTGTGTTGCCGCACGTTTTACACAGCAAGCCTGGATCTGTTACACCCATCCTAAGATCGGATAGACCACCGTCTACAGGGAAACCATCTATATCATATAGCTCGGACGAAGCTACGGCTACCACACTCATTTTTTGGATAGTCTTTGGGGATAATATCCCGAATTCTATCCCGTCTATTTTGTTAAAAACGAAGTTCGTATCCAGTTTCATACCTTTTTACCTAACAATATCTTCGGGTATATGCCTACCGCTTTGAGCTCATCGAGGAGAATCTTGAACGAAGCGGACACCTCTATCAATTTTATAGGCGCTTCTTCTCCATCGATCTGGCAATATCCTGTCTTCTTGCGCACATTATATACTGCGATGAGACCGCATTTGGAACATACAGGTATAGATATCTTGTCCGAATCGAACCTCTCCTTTAGCGCTAGCGCTGCGCCGTAAGCAACAAAGCAGTCTTTCTCCATTTCTCCAAGTCTAAGTCCGCCGCTCTTTGATTTTCCTTCAGTTGGCTGCCTAGTAAGAAGCTGGATAGGCCCTCTAGAACGCCACTGTATCTTGTTAGAGACGAAGTGTTTCAGCCTGATATACATCATGTCGCCGACGAATATCCTGACTTTCATCTCTTCTCCTGTTATACCATTATACATAGTCTCTACTCCATCCTCTCTGAAGCCATACGAACTTAGCTCTTTCCTGAGCGATTCTTCGTCTTCTCCTATGAATGGGGTGCCATCAACATATCTACCACCGAGTGCGCCTACTTTACCAGCTATAAGCTCTAGCATATATGACATAGACATTCTAGCAGGCAATGAATACGGTGAGAATATTAGATCTGGAATCACACCAGAGTATGTGAAAGGCATATCCTCCTCGTTAAGAAGCATGCCGACCACGCCTTTTTGTCCGCTTCTAGAACCGAATTTATCTCCTATCTCTACGCGCCTGTCCTGCCTGACTTTCAAAGATACATACTTATTACCGTCGAACGTAGACGTGACGAAAACGTTGTCCACAATTCCTCCTTCTCCAGTCCTGCATTCGACAGACGTCTCTATCTGTTTCTGAACGCCTAGTCTGAACTTATCTATAGAGGATATAAACCTTGGAGGAGACACTCTGCCTATTAGGACGTCTCCACTGTCCACTTCTACGGACGGGAAAGCTATCCCATCTTCATCGAGGAACCTATAAGCATCTTCGGATCTGTACCCCACTACGTCTTTGTCTGGTACTATTATCTTGTCGCTCTGTCCTCCTATATATCTGGTCTCTTCTATTTTATACGGCCTGAAGAACATGGACCTGAACAGTCCCCTGTCTATAGAAGCTTTGTTTATTATGACAGCGTCGTCCATGTTATATCCTAAGTAGGATACCACTGCTACGACTATGTTCTGACCGAAAACATGGTTTTTGAAGGAAGGCTCGTCATACATCTTAGTTTTAACCACCGGTATCTGTTGGTCTATAGCTACCATAGAATCGTTGTCCATCCTTATCAGATAATTACTTGAGTATACTCCGACTCCCTGTTGTACACTTTTCACAGCAGTAACATTTCTGTGTGCATTGCTGTGGTTGACAAAAGGAAGCATAGAAACCTGTGTACCGAATACGGATAAGGGAGTTATCTCCATATGAGTATGCTCTTGTGTTAATTCGTTTTCGTTTAATGCAATGTAAGCGTCCTCTTCCTCGTCTGCGTCTAAGTATTCTATTTTACCCTGTTTTACGAGGTCGTCCCATGTAAGGTGTCCGTCGCTTAACAGGTTTATGTCCTCTTTTGTGACCAGTGGCTTACCGTTTTTGATTACTATGAGAGCTCTGATTAGGCGGCCGCCGTCCGTGTTTATGACTACAGTGTCCGTTTCCTCTCTGTAACGTACATTGAGACTCTGCGTGAGTTTACCCTCTCTTCTATCCGATATCAGGTTCTTAACTAACTTACGAGGCTCGTCTGTCTGACCGGTAAGAACTCCATTCACGAAAACGAAACTCATATAGATTTCACTCCGTATTCCTTTATCTTTTCCATCACGTCCTTTGTGTCTATCCCATCCTCGGATATTTTAGCAAGCACTGCTATGTTTTTTGTCAGACCTATATTAGGACCTTCTGGGGTTTCTGTAGCGCAGAATCTTCCGAAATGGGTCCCGTGTAGGTCTCTAGCCCTTGAGTTCTCTCTGTTAGATGTAAGAAGCGATTCTACTTTTCTAAGATGTGAGACTGTATCCGGAAAACTCCTTCTGTTAAGATGTTGCGTTATTCCGACCCTTCCACCGACCCACTGGCCTGTAGCTAGAGACGACCTTAACCTTGAAGTGAGCTGGTCAGAAGTAAATATGTGCTTTGGATTTGGTATCCTGTCCTTTCGTATCCCTCTTTCAAAGTTGTATTTCGCATCGTTTAGTATCTGTTTGAACACGAATCTGAATAGCATGTCTAGATTGTAGTTCTCAGCGTGGAGTCTTTTATTGGAGTAGTGGTCCTTATCTACCTCTTTCTTATTTATAGCGTATGATAGTAAAAGAGATATAGCATACATCAGGTATTCTCCCTTTAATTTCCTTGACTTCTCATCCTTACCTATAAAAGGCAGCAGGAGAGCATCTATATTTGAAGACGCTGTGTCTATCGGATGCACTGAATGCAGAGATTTTCCTATAGTCTCCAAAGCTTCTTTTTCCGTGCCTGGATCGTAAGCCAAAAGGTTTATGTTTATTGTGTTTTCAATGTCGTCATCACCGCGAGCTATCTTCTTTATGATCTCCCTATCGCTTGTGAATCCCAATGCTTTAATCAAAGTAAAAATCGGCACCTTTTTCAGTTTCCCGAACGTTATATACAGTAGGTTGCTGCTGGATAATTGTATAGAATGCGGCACTTTTATATTTTCAGCGTCCGCGAATATCTTAGCTGAATACACGAATCCTTCTTGATTCTCCTTGCTGACTAAGATATTGTTAGGCGCAAGATCTTCTGTGGTTATTATTATTCTTTCAGTGCCGTTTATTATAAAATAGCCGCCGGGGTCGTCTGGATCTTCGCTGAGCTTAGCTAGTTCCTCACTAGACAGGCCATGAAGATTGCAGTACTTAGATTTTACGACCACGGGGATTCTGCCTATAGAGACCTGTTCTTCCGCTATTTGTTTCTTATCCGCTATGTAGGAGACTGTCAGCACCATCGGTGCATCGTAAGTAAGATCCCTTATTCTAGCCTCCATTGGATTGAGTTGTCTTAGTACTCCATCTGCTTCCAGTACATCTGGCTTACCGATCGTAACCTTGCCTAGTTTTATTATGAAGTTATTTACCCCTTGTGGTTTTATAACTGGTTCTATCATGCCTTCGCTGTCTATTATTTTTTGTATGCCTTGATCCAAAAAAACTTCGAAAGACGAGATGTGGTGACTTGCAATGTTGTTCGACTTTATATAAGCTTCTAGCAGTTTTTCACCATTGTCCATATTATATCACTTCACAACAAGGCGATAGTACTTCGCTTCACCCGCGGTTGTGCTGTTGCGGGTTATTTCGATTACATCTCCTTCATTTGCATTCAACTGCTTCACAGCAGGGTCTATAAACTTTATCTTAGGTATATCTCTTATGGATACTTTAAACCTATCCAAAAGGTCATTTACTTCTTCTTGAGCAAGTATCCTATACTTCGGCGAAAGACGGCTACTAAAAACATCTAAATCCAAGCAGGGAACCTCATGAGTGATTTTTCAATTAGTAAAGTTGATAATATGAATATATAAAGCTTTCGTTCAGTGAATTTTTATGTAAAAAGTCCAAAAAGTGGTAAAAAATAAGCATTTACCATTGCATAGGCGGTACTTTTAGATAGGGTTGCCGAGAAACTGCCTGATCAACGGGGACCTTCTATACATACTCTGGGACTTTATGATATAGTACAGCGTATCCGAACTGGACAAGAATGATATAGAAACAAAAGATACTATCACGCTGATAAACAAGATATCCCACATCGCAGATAGATCGGCAAAGGATATTGTGTACACTAAAGCTACGAATATAGCGAAATATGCGATAAGAAGGTACAAGCACTTCAAGAATGAACCACTCACAGTGAAATTGGATTCCTTTAGTGCTCCATACAGCGTAAAATCTCCGCTATAGCTTGCGACGGAAAAAAACAGAGTCTTAGTGCCTAGATAAAAACCAGGTATAACGAACAAAATTAATCCGCCTATGAAGACGAACAACTGGAACACGCTGGCTACCAGGAACTTCGGGTATTTGTACAGTGTGGCTACCATCATAGTAAACATCCCTCTATGTACTTTGGAATCTAGCATCCCTTTTATCTCGAGCGTCAGCGATAATAAATAAAAATATAAAAAGAAAGCCAGTGCAACTAGAGCGAGCGATGATGGGACCACATAATATGGATAGACGTTTGTGTACCCCCTCACGAATTGATTAGTTATGCCTAAGTTGAGAAGAGAATATAAACCGACGTAAACTATCAAAAATAAGGAAGCTGACAACGCTATGAACACTGGTAGTATAGGCCATTTCAACACTCCTTTGAGTGCTATCCCAGAATACAAAGACGTTACAAAGTCGGATCTGCTCTTTGCTGGTATCATACATAATAATACTATGCGTACAGATTTATAATAGTTTGCCGCTTTCTATCCTTCTATAATACTCTTTCTTCTTATAAGCGCAGTAACTATAAACAGGACAGCGGTAGCACATAGGCCTTACGGGTTTGCATATGTCTCTCCCAAACATTACCAGGGTGTGATTTGCTATTATTTTGAGCCTGTCTGGTAGCATCGATTCTAGTATTTCTTCGGTGCGTTCCGGTTTTTCCCTTTCGCCTACTACCCCCCATCTTTTTGACACCCTATTCACGTGCGTATCGACTGGTATATATGGGAGCCCGAAAGCCCACACGAGCACTAAAGCCGCTACCTTGTGCCCCACTCCTGGCAATTTCATCAAATCTTTTTTATCGGAAGGTACCTTGCCGCCGAAATCATCTATAAGCATAGCACACGACCTTTTCAGAAGTTTAGCTTTAGTCTTGTAGAACCCTACGGGATAGATCAGTTTTTCTATCTCCTTGTCTTTCATCAGCGCTAATTTGTAGGGAGTACCCGCTGCCCTAAGCAGCCTTTTTTGGGCTGGAAAAGTTGTAGTATCTTTTGTTCTTGTGGACAGTATACCATGCACAAGTATCTCGAACGGTTTCTCTCTTCTTATTTTTACGTTATATCTCTTTCTTAATATTTCTATAGCTTTTGATAGTTCTTTTTTATCCATTGCAATCTTCCATTATGTATAAGATATTAATACCGAACACTTATTAAATATTGTTCCAAATTGTGTTGGTTATATATGAAATACGAGCTTGATAACGAGGGCATTAAAATGCTATGTGACAGCTACGATATAGACTTCGATTATATAATAGATTATATAAAATCCAAAAGTTACAAAAAGGTCGCCATACAGATACCGGACGGCTTCAAGATGCACGCACTGGAGATGGCTGACTTTATACAAAGGAATTCAGGAGCTGAAGTATTCATTTGGGGAGGCAGCACGTACGGAGCATGCGATATACCTCTTGGATTAGATCGACTTGGGATAAAAATGATAATACAATTCGGACATGCAAGATACAGGTCGGATCAAACGGCAAAACCAAGAGGTATAAAAGATGAATAGAATCGGTATAGACGAAGCTGGTAGGGGCCCTGTCATAGGTCCGCTTATAGTAGCCGGAGCGAGTCTTGAACCGGATGTTGCAGCGAGGATGAAAGCCGCTGGAGTAAAGGACTCTAAGCTTCTTAGCATACGCAGGATATACCAATTAGAGAAAATTATAGTTGAGAATTCTTCTGGTTACAAGACAGAGAAGATAGAACCAGAGTCTATAGATACCAGATACAAGGACGGAACAAACTTGAATCTAATGGAGCTTGACAAGATGATAGAAATAGCAAACTTCCTAGTAGGCGATACTGTCATAATAGACTCCCCTAGCGCAAATACCAAGAAAATAAAAGCGTTTTTGGAAAAAAAGATACCGGGAAAAGACCTAATAGTTGAAAACTATGCAGATAGAAACTACGTGGAGGTTTCCGCTGCGTCTATACTGGCAAAAGCACTTAGAGAAAGAGAGGTTGCTTCCATAAAGAAGGAGCTCGAGTACGATTTTGGAAGCGGTTATCCGTCTGATCCTAGAACGATAAGGTTTCTTAGTATAATAAAAGCAAACGGGCTAATACACGACAAAAAATACAAGAAGTACATACGCAGCACGTGGGCTACATTAAAGAACATAGATGACAAGAAGCTTCAAGATTTCTTCTGAAATATGTTTTCGACCACGTCTTTAGGTATCTCTGTGGCCTTCCATTTATCCTTGTCTATAGCTACCTGTACTATGTAACCTTCGCACAGCAAATCTTCACCGCGCCTTATATCAAAATCGAAACGCAGTGCCTTGCTAGAGAGTTGAGTAGGAACCAATCCTACTTTTAGCTTGTCACCAACCCTAGCAGATTTATAATATTTCGCGTTGGACTCTACCACTACAAACCATACCTTCTCGTTTACAAGAGGATACATCCTTTTCGCTTTCTGGTTGGCGAACTGCTCCAATGCATCAGTAAAGAACCTATAATAACCAGCATAGTGCACTACACCTTGCGCGTCTGTATCGTATATCCTAACGGTCTCGTCGTAGACGTATTTATCTTCCATAATTACATAGCCTATCCGAAGGTTATAAGCCTATTGTATACAATTTGTGAAAGAGTTAAATTTAATGGTCTCAAAGAGTATTCATGAAATTCATACATGTCGGCGACACGCATATCGGTGCTGTGTATAAGAATGACACTAGAAACGCAGATATCCAAGACTCGTTCAGACAGGTGATAGATTTCGCCATAAACGATAAAGTCGATTTCATAGTGCATGCAGGCGACATGTTCAACGAAGGAAACCCTAGTTTAGACGCGCTTCTTTTCGTAACTGATCAGCTTAACAGGTTAAAAGAAGCTGACATAAAAATCTTCATAGTGCCTGGTTCACACGACGTGGGTATAGGGGAGAGGGATAGCATACTGGAACTTTTCGATAGGAACGGTCTCTTGGTAAATCTTAACTCCAAGAGGTACGTAAAAAATGAGGAAGACAAATTTATTCTAAAAGGAGAGACCTACCGCAACGCGTTCATCTGCGGCGTACAGGGAAAAAGAAGCAGAGTAGAGAATTACATATTCAAGAGGCTCCACATAGAGGCGGACCCTGATACGTGGATAAAGATATTCATATTCCACCACACTATCTCCACATTGGGAGAGAGATTCAAGGACCTTGATACGGAAAGCTTACCGAAAGGTTTCGATTACTACGCTGCGGGACACTGGCATGGACATAAAGACGGGATAAAGTACGACAAAGGTGTAATACAGTATCCAGGCTCTACGGAGTACTGCGATGAGAAGGAGATAATAGATAACCCGAACAGGGGCTTTTACGTAGTGGAATACAGCGATAGAGGGATATCTTCTATAGAATATAAGATACTGAACACGCGCGATAAAGATATATTGGTATTTTCTGCGGACGGGAAGGATGCTCTAGCACTTAAGACAGATATACTGTCGAAGCTGACAAAAAACACTGGAAAAATCTTAGTTATAAAGATAAGCGGAAAACTTCTAGGTAAGAGAAGCGAATTTAATATCATAGACATAAAAAAAGCCGCAGATGACGCCGGATATTCATATACTAGTATAAACACTTCAAAACTTATGGACAGCGATGATGTAACCGTGGATGTAAGCGAAGGAGACATGCATAGGATAGAGACGGATTTCCTAAAACAGAGGGGATACGACGACGAACAGATAGCCCTTGCGAAGCTGCTTATAGAATCAACAGACAGCGGTGCAAACGCAGAAGAGATGAAAAAGAAATCATTAGAATGGTTTGACAAATATGATAATAAAAGAGATTGATTTGCAGAACATAAGGAGCCATTGGAACAGCACTGTTAAGTTTACCGACGGGATTAACATTATAACTGGAAACACCGGCAGCGGAAAATCATCGATGTTGATGGCGCTGGAATACGCGCTGTTCGGAAAGATAGGCGAAGGCAGGGAAGAAGGCAAGATGCTGTTGCGCAGAGGAGCATCGAGCGGTAACATCTCGATAAAGTTCGAGGAGAATGGATCAGAATACATAATAAAAAGGGGACTAAAAAAGATAGGAAATGCAGTAAGAAACGACGATTCTGACAATATTATAATGAAGGATGGTCACGTTGTGGATCTACAGAATAGAGCTTCTGACCTAAATGATTACATACTTAAGACGCTGAAGATAGAATCCGATTCGCCGATCAAAACGTTCGAGTCAATAACGTACATAAAACAGGATGAATTGAAAGAACTTATATTCGATAGCGGTCAGTCTAAACAAGAGTACATAGACCAGTTGCTACAACTCAACAGATACATCGATACATATGATATGTTAAAAGATGTGATCTCTTCACTAAAGGATGACGCAGAAGCCAAAAAACTGGAAGAAGCTCTTGCCGTAGACGAATCTGATCTAATAAAGATAGAGAGTAGGATAAATGAGTTGACAAAAGCCAATGAAAAAGCGAAAAGCGAACTTACCAGCATAAATAACGAACTGGAAAACAATAAGGTACTACTAAAGCAAGCAGAAAGTGAATTCAAATTTTACAGTGACAAGAAGAACGAGCACACGAAACTATCTGCCGAGATGAACGAAAAGACAGAAAGGATAGAAAAACTTAGGTCTAACATATCTACACTGGAAAAAGAAATAGAGAAAAAGAGCGTAGAGATCTCAAAGATAGATGAAAATAGGAAAGTTGAAATTAAAAAAAGAGTAAAGTACTTAGAAATGTCTCTGGAACAGAAGCGTCAGGTTGAAAAAGATGCGTATAAAGAATTGTCTGAGGCGAAGGCTCTGGAGAGATCTATTCTTGTTAAAGTTAGCGGGCTAAAATCTGAGATTGCAGCGCTCTTAAACGAAAAGGACGACCTTAAAAAGCAACTCAAAGATGCTGAAGAAAGGCTTGAAGTCGCAAAAACTCTCACCACAGCAGAAGAAATAAGTGGAAGGATAGCTCAGCTAAATGAATATATAAAATGGCTGGAAAAGGAAAAATCTTCTGCGCTCGGCAGCATGATTTGTCCGGTGTGCAATAACAAAATAACAGATGTGGGGCACATAGAGAAAGAGTATGATTCTAGGATACTCGATCTAAAATCTAGAATAAAAGGATTATACGCAGAGGTTGAGCGTGGGAAATCCTCAAAGAGTAGGGTAGACCTCGATAAAGAGGTAGGGATACTGAACGGTAAAATAGACGATATATCCAAAAGAGTCTCTTCAAAGGAAAATGAATTAACAGCAATAAGTGTTGATGATATAAGAAAACTGTCTGAAGAAAAGAACAAGATATACGAAAGACTGCTCTCGGAAGAGAATGCGCTATCAAAAGACCTGTCGGCTTTGAATTACGAATTAGACGCTATAAATAAAATAGAAGATGACATCAAAGAGATAGAGATGAAAAAGGTCAGAGTGGACTCGTTAGAGTCTGAAGTAAATAAACTTTACGAAGAGGTAGAATCTACTAAAGGTAAGTTAGACGAGTTAGGATTCTCCCAGCAGGAGATGGACGCTTCCGAAAATAGACATAGAGAACTATCTTCTGTGATACAAAGATTGGAATCTGATTCGTCTCGCTTAAAAGGAAACATAGAGTCCCGTGAGTCTGAAATATCCGATAATAAGTCTAAATTAGATGAGATAAAGCTGAAAATAAAAAAGAGAGATGCACTTAGAAAGGAATCTGAGAAAAGGGGGAAATTCTTGTCTATGATGGAGAACTTAAGAGGCGATATACGGGATATACGCGAGTACGTAAGGAATAGATTTATAAGAGAGTTCAAATCTATTTTCCAGGCCAGATTCTCAGAGATAAGGAGCGATAGCGAATACACTATAGACATAGATAACGACTATAACGTTAAGGTAGTGGTTGGGAACGAGACTTTAGACGCTAAGGCTTTGTCTGGAGGCGAAAAAACTTCGGTAGCGCTGGCGTATAGGATGGCGCTTTCTTCTATAGCTTCGCTTTTGGGTGGCGTAAACAAGAACGAATCGCTAATTATGGATGAGCCAACTTCAGGACTAGATAGAGAGGACATAAACGCCCTTTCAACGTGCATCACCAGAATAAACGACATAAAACAGATAGTCATAGTGACGCACGAAGACATAATGAAGAACATAGCAGATACTTTGATAACCGTGACTAAAAATTCCGGAGAATCTAAAGTAAGTTAATCTTCTTACTTTAAGACAGATGAAACTGCAGGGAGGGAGATTTGAACTCCCGAACCCACAAAGGGAACAGATGACCCGAACGCGAAATTCTTGAGTCTGTCACGTTTGGCCAGGCTTCGCTATCCCTGCTTTATAATATCTTAGACAGTCAAGGCTATAAAATAATATACTATGATAGAATTTTACGGTTACGGCTTGTTTATACCTTCCTTGTCGCCGCTTAGGTCCACAAACAGATCATTTACAGTCTGTTTTAGTTTTAGAAGATTTTCAGTCATTTCTTCAAATTTCTTTTTGCTCGATTCGTGAGTTTTAGTTAGTTTGTTTATGTTTTCTTCTATTCTAGGTATCTCACGCTTAAAATCGTCGTAGTATGTTTTTATAGAGAACGGCATACCTATGAAAACGTCATCTCTATCCATTTAAAAGAAATGGATAGGCTAGCTTAAATACCTTGTACTTTTTGGGACCAGAACTGCAGGGGGTGGGATTTGAACCCACGAGGGCGCTAAGCCGCAGGATTTCCAAATCTTAATCAATAGAGCTTGACAGATCTTAAGTCCTGCGCGTTGGGCCGGGCTTCGCTACCCCTGCAACAGAGAACCAAAAGCACTCCACTAATAAATATTTGAATATAATTGATCTCTACGAATCATGCGCTCCTCTCGCGCATCAGTCTTCTCATTCTCTTTCTCTCTAACATCTTCTTTTTCCTGGTCTTCCACCTGTCTTTGTGATATTTCTTCCAGTTTTTGGAGCTTCTTTTCATGAATCTACCTCGGATTGTTAGAATTTATACCTTTGCACCGCTTACGCTTTTGCTGTTCTGATAAACACCCGAATACAGTGAAGTAACGTCGCTTTTAGTCGTGCTGAATACTAGGTGCAAAAACCTCGTACCTGTTCCTATTTCTATAGGTACTGCTCCACCAGATACACCTATCGTGATATAACCTTCATAACCAGCGTCTACTATAGTCGGTGGAATCGTTATCCCCAACCGCGCAAATGTAGACCTCAGGTTGCAAAAGCCGACCAGATTATTTGGCATTTTAACCCTTTCCTTTATTTTTATTAGTATCTTCTCATTTTTACCGAGAATGAAATTCCCAATTATCTTTTCTGTTTTGTATATAGATTCTATAGAAGTTTTATCAGATAACCTAGCTACATTGCCGTCGCCGGAAAAACGTATTATTTCATCGCCTATCCTAAGATCCACACCGTTTTCCCTGATGGTATCATCTGAAAGCGGCGATATGGACAGTTTTCCAGCCTCTATGAACTCCTTTATATCTTCATTGCCAAGTATCATGTTATATTAGACAATACTATATTATAAAAGACTTCTGCTAAATATTAAATTACTAGGATGCATGTAAGTAAACATGGAATATAAGGGAGTAAAGATAGAATGGATGCATCATAACTGTTTCAAGATCACTGGTAAGGACAAGATAGTGTACACAGATCCATATAAGATAGAAGATGATTACAAAGATGGGGGATTGGTGCTTATAACGCACGACCATTACGATCACCTAGATGTAGATAGCATAAAAAAAGTCATATCTGATTCTGGAGTAATAATAGCACCGAAAGACTGCGGACCTAGATTAGACACGTTTGGCAACAGAAAGGTGTTTGTTTCTCCTTTTGAGGTAAAAATAATCGATGGTGTAACCATAAAGACTGTACCTTCTTACAACGTTAACAAGTTCCGCTCAGGAAAAGAAGTATTCCACCCAAAAAATAAAGGTAATGTAGGATACATATTCATAGTAGATGATTTGAGACTTTACATAGCTGGAGACACCGACTTTATAGAGGAGATGAAGGATATCAGAGTGGACGTTGCCTTCCTACCTGTAAGCGGGACGTATGTTATGACACCTGAGGAAGCTGCAGAGGCTGCGGCTGTCATAAATCCAAGAGTAGTAATACCGGCGCACTATGGGTCTGGTATAGGCACAGCAAAAGAAGCTGAAGAATTTAAGAAACTTGTAGGTGACAGATTAAAAGTTGAGATACTTAAATCATCGGAGGAGTAATATGAGGACAGAATATTTTAAAATCAAGGATCTACCAAGTAAAGTGGGGATCGAATGGACAGAATACTTGAGAAAAGCTGCTGATGCAAGTGGACTCTACTTCTCCGTATACCGCCCCGATTTCGATAACAGCCTTTTAATCATGAGTTTTAACTCTTTTTTCGGCCCGATGATTAACGGCTACTCATTGGCGATAGAGCGGCTTTCTGTGCAGCTTAAAGAAAATGGAGTATATAACACGTTAGAGTTTCATGATAATCCTATGGGCAACCGGAAAAAGAATGAGAAGGCATTTTCGGACCTATGTAGAGGCCTTGAAGGCCTCCTATAAAAGGGATTAACAAGATTTATATACTTACTTGATTATAGAATAAAGATATGTCCAAAAGCACCAGCCCCAGCCTTAAAAAAAGAGGCGGCGGATTCAAAGGAAAACGAAGAGACAAGAGAAAGAGCGAGACGATAGCTACTATTACGCCAGTACAAGTAGGTGAAATAGACAAAAGAGTATACGTTAGAACGCTGGGGGGAAACAGGAAAGTTAGGCTTCTTCACGCGAAAACTGGCAACATGTTCGACTCTGTCAAAAAGACCACAAGCAAAGTCACACTAATCAAGGTAATAAAAAACGAGTCTAACAGATCCTACGCTAGAAGAAATATAATAACCAAAGGTAGCGTAATAGAAACGTCTGACGGCAACGGCATAGTCGTCAATAGACCAGGACAAAGCGGACAGGTCTCCCTTATAAAACTGGAAAAATAAGCATAACCTTCCAAACAGGGTTTTTATGAAAAGATTTTATATTGTACACTGCACATAAGGGTTCATAGAGAGCGTATGAATCCTAATCTAAACGATTTTGACCTGTGGATAAAGCGTAATCGAAAATATATAATTCTAGTTTGGATTATGGCTTTCCTGATAGCCGCGCCATTTGCAGCAAATCTGTTCAGTATAGTATCTTACAATGTGACGGGTGGGAATTCAAGTGCTGTAAACGCTACACATACGCAGGCAATCGTATTCACAAACCCGAACTTGTTATCTAACAATTCAAAGTTGATGTTTGAAAACTTAAGTAGCACTTATGCTAAGACCGGGTTTACCTCAGTGTATTCTGTTGAGTTTTTGCTTCTAAATTCTACTTACAATGCAATAGTTTCTCAGGCACATATAATAGAATCCGCATTATACACTGCTGATAATGTGACTGCACAGGATGTGAGCCAATCACTGAATTATACAATACATAAGGAAGCTATCTTTAAGATATATTCCAGCCTGAACTCATCGGATAACCTAAAACCAGGACCCACACTACTTTCATTTGTATCTGACTCGGTAAACGGGTACAACAACGCGACTCCAGCGTATATATTCAATACATACAATTTCCCACACTACCCTGTAATGCCCACAAACGGCACCATGATTACGCTTATCAACGCTGAGCACAACACTACTATAGCCGTCGTAAATGCTTCTAATTACACGGCCGTTTCTAGCACAATTGGTAGGATAAGCGGCTTTTTTAACACCCGCTCATATATAACGGGATCTAGCGCGCTTACTGATAGTATAAAATCCAGTACACAAACTGGGACAACCATCGCGATAATTATAGGGATCCTAATCGCAATAATAGTTACAGGGTTCATATTTAGATCTCCTGTAGCCGCATTTGTACCCCTACTTATATTCGGCGTGGACCTTACTATCGCTTACGCAATATTCTTTGCCATTTTCAGATTCATAGCTGATAAGAGCATATCCTTTTTCGACCCTGCTATAACATCCATCTTGATGCTAGGTTTGTCAACAGATTACATAGTGTATATACTTTATAGATACCGACAGGAGCGAGATTACGGTGTTACTCCGCAGAAAGCGGCTAGCCTATCTCTCAAATGGGCGGGGGGTGCTGTTCTTATCAGTAGCATAACCATAATAAGCGCCTATATCGTACTGTACGCGTTTAACATGGCATTTATAGGGAGTTCTGGTGCGATGAATGCCGTTGGTATAGGGATAGTCCTACTCTCGGCGCTTACACTGTTGCCTTCCATGATATACTCCGTAGGAGATAGATTGATATACCCTCATAAAGGGAGACACATTCATGACGGAAAGTTTTTCAGAAGACTGGCTAGACTAGACCAAAAAAACAGCAAAAAATTCATAGTCATATTCATAGTGGTGGCACTCGTATCTGCTTACATATTTATAAGTGTCTCCTCTGGATTCGATTTC
>JAJZLM010000018.1 GCA_021850635.1 Nanobdellota archaeon | reverse complement strand
TATAAAGGCCTAAAAGACCTGGACCTGAAAACAGGGTATAAAGTACTCTATCTAGGAGCTTCGTCTGGCACCACAGTCTCGCACGTTTCCGATATAGTCGGCGAAAACGGCCAGGTCTATGCAGTGGAGATATCCGAGGAGATGGGTGCCAATCTGATACTGCTTGCGGAAAAGCGTAAGAACATATTTCCTATAATAGGCGACGCCAGGAAACCGGAAGATTACCCGAAGGGCATACCGAAGTGCGATTTCCTATATCAGGACGTGGCTCAAAGGGATCAGGTGGAGATATTCCTTAAAAATATAGAGACGTTCCTAAAGAACGGAGGCTCGGCGGCGTTGGCTATAAAGACCAGGAGCGTAGACGTCTCAAAGCCGAGCAAAAAGGTTATAGAGGACACAGTTAAAGCTTTGAGAGAGAAGTTCGAGATCAAGGGGTCGATAGACCTGTACCCGTACCAGAAAGATCATGCACTGATAATAGTGAGAAAAAACACCCAGCTTTTGCGCGAAAATAGCAAGAATAAATAGAATAAACTAGTATTATTCATATCCAGTTAATGCTATGTCAGACGTAGAAAAATTAGATGCGGAAAGACAGGACCTTCTTGATAAAATAGAAGTATTGAAGAACCAGATTAAGTCCTTTGAGAACGAGATAGGGATAAATACGGATGACATGGAAGGACCTGGATCCGAGGAGGAATCCCACGTGCTTCACAAAATGCTGGAATCAGAGGAGCAACTCGGTGTAATGGAGCATCTAATTAAAAAGGACGCGGAGCCTCCAAAGGTGCCGCGGCCGGAAGTAAAGACCGCCGCACCGACGGGCGTTACTGGGAACTTTTTGGAACAGTCTAATTTGCAGCTTCCATCTGAGAAGGATTTCGCATCCAGCATAAAAGAAAGATCCGAGCAACTGGAAAAGATATCATCTATGGTCTCGCAGTTGAGGGAAAATATGCAGACAGCAAAGAAGACACAACAACCTGAAGCACAGATAGAACCGCCGAAACCACAAGTCCAGCAAGCAATCCATAGCCCTGTTATTGAACCAAAAACACAGATAGAACCGCCTAAGCAGGAGACCGCTAAGCCTGTCGTAGTCGGAAGAGCTTTGTCAAAAGAAGACCTGCCCTTGGTGTCTAACTTAATAGATAAACTTGACAGTCTGATAAAATCCAACGAAGAAATAGCTGAGCGGCTAAAGGAGATGATAAACGAGAATAAAAATGTCAGCACCGCGAATAAGATATCCGATCTCGTGAAGAAGCTCGCACAGGCTGGATTAGGCGACTAGGTTTCCCTGTGAAAACGATTTTTACGGGTGATTGAAATGGGCAAGATTGTCCTTATAATAGTGGATGGGATGGGGGATCTTCCCATAAAGATGCTAAACAATAAAACCCCGCTGGAATACGCTTACAAACCAAACATAACCATGCTACTTAGACACGCTGAATACGCGTACCCGTCCGTTCTAGGCAAACTCGCTCCGCAGAGCGATGCTGGAGTGATGTCTGACTTGGGATACGACCCGCTGAAATACTCCACAGGAAGAGGATGGTTCGAGTGTCTCGGCTTGGGTATGGAGCCAAGAGAAGGAGACCTGAGCGCAAGGGTAAACTTCGGGGAGGTAAACAACGGAAAACTGTCTTCCGTGCGCGTATATATGTCAAAAGAAGAGCTAAGATCGCTCGAGGACGAAATAAATTCAAAGGTGAAGATACCTGCTGATTTCGAGTTCAGGGTAGGAGAGGATTACCGTGCAGGGTTGGTCATAAGAGGAGGTAAAACACGCCTGTCACAGTATGTATCCAATAACGAGCCTGGTTACACTGCAAAGTTCTATCAGGGAGGCAAGAAGCTCAGTTTCGCATCAGGTTTCAAAGATCTGAAAGTAAAGAAGATAAAGGCAGTAAGGAAAGAAGGAGACGACACAGCAAAACTACTAAATCTTTTCGTGAAAGAAGCATCCAGAGTGATTAAGGGATCAGGAGTATATAAGGAAAGAGCTAAAAAAAAGCAGCAGCTTCCAAATTACTTGTTCATCAGGGATGCGGCAGTTTCTGACCCAAAGCTTCCAGACATAAACAGGCTATATGGCAGAAGGTGGTATGCGGTGGTAGGCATGCCGCTTGAGAAAGGCATAGCCATGTCAGCTGGCATGAAGGTAGCAGACATACACGAGGAGCCTTTGCTCATAGACGACTTATCAAAGAAGACAGATGCGGTGGTGTCCGCTTTGAGGTCATTCGATTGTGTGTACGTGCACGTCAAGCAGACGGATTCGGTGTCCCATCTTGGCAAGTACACAGAGAAATACGCTATCATAGAGGCCATAGATAGGATACTGATATCAAGGCTGTCAAAATCCCTGGAAATAGATTCCGGCGATACACTGGTCATGACATGCGATCACTCCACGTCATCGGAGTTAAGGCGGCATATAAACTCCAATATCCCAGTGCTGATAGTCAACAGAAAATTCGGCAGGAACAACGATTTCGGCGAGTCTGCTTGCAAGAAAAACCATATCAAGCAGATCAAAAAAGCGACGGACATAATGCCTTTCGTGAATAAACTCTAGAGGGCCACCCGCGTTTGGAATCCAAGTAAGCCCTACCACACAATATTTAACCTTGTGTTGTGATATCTTCTAATGAGCAATCAAGAGCTCTCAGAAATGCTATTTGACATAGCCGACATGCTTGAGATAGACGACGTACAGTGGGAGCCGAGGGCTTACAGAAAAGCTGCGCTGTCTATAGCGACTCTTCCAGTAGACGTAAAGCAGCTTTACGAGAAAGGGAAGCTTACGGAAATAGACGGCGTCGGTAAGTCCATAGCCGGATCTATAGAAGAGTACATAAAGACCGGGTCAATGAAAAAATACAAGGATCTGAAGAAAAAATACCCGATAGATTTCGCCTCTTTTAGGAAGATACAAGGCATGGGTCCGAAGAGAGCTTATGCTCTGTATAAAAAGCTAAAAGTGAGGGACTTAGACGATCTCAGAAAAGCTATAGAGGATAATAAAGTCAGGGAGTTAGAGGGCTTCGGTGAGAAGAGCGAAGAACAGCTTAAACACAACATAGAGTCCTTCTCCAAAGTCAAAGAGGAGAGAAAGATGCTCGGGTATGTTATAGATTATTTGGAGTCGCTTGTGGAAAAACTTAAGGAAAGCGGATTTTTTGAGAGGGTAGAAGTCGCAGGTTCTTCCAGGAGGATGAAAGAAACGGTTGGCGACTTTGATATACTGGCCGTATCGGGTAAATCCGAAGCAGGGATGGATTTCTTCACTAAGATGAAGGAAGTAAAAGAGACCATAGTCAAAGGCAGCACAAAAACGTCCGTAAAGCTCGACATAGGTCTAAACTGCGACCTGCGTGTAGTCGAGAGCAGGTCTTTTGGTGCAGCAATGCAATACTTCACAGGTAACAAAAGCCACAACGTTAAACTGCGCAAAATAGCGATATCGAAGGGCCTTAAACTGAACGAATACGGGCTTTTCAAAGGCGGCAAACCGATAGCCGGAACAACGGAAGAAAGCGTTTACAATTCGCTCGGGATGGACTTAATGGAACCGGAGTTGAGAGAGGACACAGGGGAGGTAGAGGCAGCGCAGTCGCACTCTCTTCCGGAGATAGTGCGGTACGATGAGATACAGGGAGACTTGCATTCTCACACCACAAACAGCGACGGCACAAATTCGATAGAGGAGATGATCGAAGCTGCAAGAAGAATGGGCCATAAATATATAGCGATAACCGAACACAGCAAAAGCCTTCCCGTGGCAAAGGGATTGGATGATAAGAGATTCGAGGAGCTTTTTAAGAAGATCAACAAGCTGAATGAAAAAAGCGAGATAAAGGTGTTAAAGGGAGTAGAACTAGAAATATTGAAGGACGGGTCGCTTGATCTTGATGGATCAACGCTCGGAAAGATGGATATAGTGATAGGAGCACTGCACCAGTGGACAAAAGGGCAGGACAAGAAAACCCTGACCAATAGGGTGTTGAAAGCGATAGAATCCGGTAAGATAACAACCATAGCACACCCTACCGGCAGGATGATAGGTAAAAGAGAAGCTTTCGACATGGACTATCAGAAGATATTCGAAAGCTGCAGCAAGAACGACGTGTTCCTAGAGATAGACGGTTTCCCGGACAGGTCTGACCTACCGTTCGATATGGTTAAAGAAGCCAAGTCATATGGAGTAAGGTTCACATTGGGGAGCGATTCTCACAGTATAGGACACCTGCGGTTCATAAGGATGGCCACAGCCATAGCAAGAAGAGGATGGCTGGAAAAAGACAACGTGATAAACACTCTAAGCTACAAGGAAATACTCAAGCTGAAAAGATAAGAGGAAAATATATAAGAAGGTGAAGTATTAGACTGGTATGGTCGACAAGATAAAGAGTGGGATAGCTGGTTTCGATCCTCTGATAAACGATGGGTTCGTCAAGAACAGTGTCACTGCAGTTTACGGTTCGCCCGGTGCGGGTAAAAGTATATTCTGTACGGAGTTCTTATTAGAAGGACTTAAAGAAGGAGAAAAGGTTTTTTACATAAGTATGGAGCAGGATGTGGATTCTTTTCTTAAACAAGCGGATGCGCTTGGATTCAAGGAGTTCAGGGAGAACCTAAATTCGAATTTCATATTCTCAAGGATGTCCGGACACGATTTCAAGAATTTTCTAACGATAGAATTGCCGAAGATACTGGAATCAAGGAGGGGAAAGCACTCTAGGATAGTTATAGATCCACTGACTCCATTTCTGTGGGAGATAAAGGACATAGGGCTTCAGAGGAGCATGTTGACGGAAACCTTCAACAAAGTAAGGGAATTCGGCACGTCCATAATAACGATAGAGAGATACGGGGACATAAACAGGTTGGAGCTTTCAGAGGAGCTGGCCATACCCCTATATCTGTCTGATTCGGTCATAGTGATGTCTATGATATACAACCAGAACTTTTACCAGAAGGCTATATCGGTGATAAAGATGAGGTTCTCATCGCATAGTGCAGGTATGCATCCGTTCGAGATATCTAGCGACGGCATACAGATATTCCAAGATCAGCCAGTCTTTTGAAAATTTGATACCTGGAGAAGTAAGTCACTCACGGGTTATCTGACAAATGCTGCTTATATTTATCAAATGTGAGCGGGAAAACCCACACTCTTTAGAGGTGGGAGGATGTCACGGTCCTTTAGTAAGCGAGTTGTCTATTTCCACGTATATAGGAGCATGATCGGAGCCTTCTACAGTTTCGTAGATACCCGCGGATTTGACGTTCTTTCTAAGCGAGTTTGAAACCAAGATGTAGTCTATGCGCCACCCTATGTTTTTAGATCTGGCATTAGCCCTGTATGTCCACCAAGTATAATGCCCGCCGGTTTTATTGAACAACCGGTACGTGTCTGTATATCCTGATTTAAGAAAATCGTCCATCCAAGCTTTCTCCTCCGGTGTAAAACCAGCGTTTCCATCGTTTTCCTTAGGTCTAGCTATATCGAGTTCAGTGTGCGCGGTGTTGAAGTCTCCGCCTATGATAACTGGTTTTTTCTTGTCGAGTGTCTGTACGAACGCCTCGAACTTTTCGTCGAATTCTAACTTGAAATTCAGTCTAGATAGATCACGGCGTGAATTCGGGAAGTAAACGTTTACAGCATAGAAATCGTCGGTCTCTACTGTGATTACTCTGCTTTCTGAATCGAACTTGTCTTCTCTTATCCCATAAGCTACGGACAAAGGTTTCTGTCTGGTAAGGGATAGAGTTCCGCTGTAACCTTTTCTTATGGAAGGCAGCATCTGAGAGTGGTATCCCAGCGTGTTTAGCGAGAGTGGTATCACGTCAGTTTTTATTTCTTGCAGCATAACAATATCATATTTTCCTTTTTTTAAGAAATTTATGAGCCCTTTAGATAATGAACTCCTCAATCCATTCACATTCCACGATAACACGATCATCCTTTTATTTGGTATCATGTAAAAAAATACTTTTAGATGGCTGTTTTAATAAGTCCACCGAGGCTTCACTGACATAGGATAGTAGATAAAAGGCAACAAAATAATTTTAGAAAAGTATTTATTCAAGTTAGGTTCTATATAACATTGTGATAGGAAAAACCGAGCAGGAGGAGGAAAATGTCAAACATAATAGTGGCGGGTATAATAGTAGCGTACCTGTTCATAGTGTTAGCCATTGTGATGAGAAACAATTGGCTGGCGTCAAAGGGCTACTAAAACCAAGATCAGGGAAAGGGGTATAGATACCAGTTAGGCACAGTGCCTTTACTGTATCCATCGAGTTGCCCCTTTCGCACTTTTAAATGCGATAATATTTGTAATAGATAATGGAAGGCAAAATCAGCTTCGGCAAGGAATCGGACTTCGCTGAAGGGATTATGAAGGGATTTCTAGTTGGCAGTCATAAGATACTAGTCGCCAAGATCGATGGTAAATTCTATGCGGTAGATTCTGTGTGTACTCACGCCAAAGGACCACTAGACAAAGGTCCGATGAAAGAAGGTATAGTTACGTGCCCTTGGCATGGCTCTGAATTTAACGTTAAAACAGGAGATGTCGTGCGGGGTCCTGCGGTGGAACCGCTGCATAAATACGAAGTAACCGTAGAAAATGGCGAGCTATTTTTGACTGTGTAAACGATCAGGAAGACACAGCTACGGGACCAGACCCAACATGTATTGTGTTAATTACAGTGTTGTCGACGGTATCTACAACAGATACAGTGCCATCTGCTTCATTCGTTACGTAGAGTTGTCCGTTTGATGCGAAATTGAGAGCGTAAGGGTTAGTGCCTACCTTGAACGTTATAGTCATAAGGTTAGTAGCGGTATTTATTATTGAAACTGAATTTTCTACGTAGTCTGTCACATACATAGAACTACCGTTCGTACCAGCGGCTATAGACATTGGGGATACTCCAACGCCGATATTACTAATTAATTGTTTTGTTGAAGTGTCTATAACAGATACGCTGTTGTTCCCATTGTTTACCACGTATAACTTTGTCCCATCCGACGTGATGGCTTCTCCCATAGGTCTAGCCCTGACTGGGGTAGTAGAGACCACCGTGCCGCTGTTTGTGGTTATAATCGATATGCTATTAGAAGCAGAGTTAGATACGTATGCATATTCGCCGTTAGGCGATAGTACAACGTCATAAGGCGCATTACCGACCGTTATAGTGGAGATTACAGAATCAGTTGCAGTACTTATTACAGAAATGGTGTTATGTCCACTGTCGGCTACATATAATTTGCTATTGTCAGGAGACAATGCAATCCCTAGAGGATAACTTCCCGGAGGAAGAGGGATGGTCGCTATGACCTTGTCAGTAGACGCACTTATAACCGAGACAGAACTAGTGTTATAATCCGTTACGTATACATATTGCCCGTTCGAAGACACGGCTATTCCGCGCGGATTTGAAACTTGTATGTTATTTACAACCCCATAAGTGTAAGCATTTATCACGGAAACGCTGTTTCCGTTAGAATTAGCTACATAAACGAGGTTATTAACCGGGGTAGACTGCGGTTTACCACTAAAAGAGTACGCTAACACCACTATGACTATCGCGACCACTATAATAGCTACAATGTAAATAACCATGTGTGAGTTATAAAGACCCGGGGTATCAGTGTTTTTTTCTAGCATAATTCTATAATGTAATAATAGCTTAAAAGCTTTTACTTTGATGTCTGCTTTTAGATTTATAAATTGTGTATGGTTTAATAGATTGTGGTAATATCATATTTATCTGATAAAGAAAAGGGTATTTCCAACAGCAAAGCCCAGTCTGCCCTCGAATACATGTTAACTTATGGTTGGGCTATAATGGCTATTGTCGTTATAATAGCAATTTTGTATGCTTTAGGCCTCTTTACACCTGCTAATAATCTGCCTTCTACCATTATTTCTGGCTTTACCGCGACTCCAGTAACGGCTGTCGTTGCAAATAGTTCAGCTATTGAGCTGGAAATAAGCAATGCAAAGACCAGCGCAATAAACGTAAGTGGCATATCTGTTTCAGTAAACAATCAAAATTTTACAACTTATACGTGTTCTGATAACGGTGAATTACAGCCAGGTTCTAGGGCTTTATGTATAGTTCGTGGAACGTATTCCTCGAAGGTTTCCGCGCAAGTATTTATAAATTATTCTTTCTATAATGGTGCATTTGTTGAACGGGATGTCTCCAAAGGCACGATAACTACACCAGTCATCACAAATATTATGGCATCTCTTGGATCTACCTATTTTATTGAATCTGGTTTACCCACTAGATACACATGGAGAGTAACATATAACAATACGGTCAATAGCTCATCTACTAATGAGATATCATTCAAACCAGTTAATTACCCAGGCTATTTCCAGTTTACTGTAAGTATTCTATCGAATTCTACTAATGGTTGCACAACTACATATACTCCTTCACCAGCCTCAGGAACAGCGGCATCTGGAACAGACACTGGTGTGTCCTTCTCGAATAATACAGTGTGTACTACCACCTTCACAGAATCCGGATTACCAGGAGGGTACCAATGGACTGTGGTATACAATGGAGCCCCTGGAAGCTCTACAACTACTACAATTCAGTTTTCAGATTCACCAGGAACCTATTCATATACTGTTAACACTCTCTCCAACTCAAGTTCTGGTTGTACCACAACATATACACCTTCTCCTGCATCGGGTTCCTTGGCAGCAGGTTCATCTCAGTCAGTATCATTCAGCAGCTCAACATCCTGTACTACAACATTTAGCGAGTCTGGATTACCAAGTTCTTACACCTGGTACGTAACCTACAACGGGGTACAGAACAGTGCTTCTTCTCCTTCATCGATAACATTCTCTGATTCACCAGGAACCTATTCATATACTGTTAACACTCTCTCCAACTCAAGTTCTGGTTGTACCACAACATATACACCTTCTCCTGCATCGGGTTCCTTGGCAGCAGGTTCATCTCAGTCAGTATCAT
>JAJZLM010000022.1:29326-44162 GCA_021850635.1 Nanobdellota archaeon | reverse complement strand
GGATCTTTTTTCCCATTTCCTGGACGGGATAGGGGTATATCCAGATCAAGAGAAGGAACTGGAAATTAATGACTTGAAAGCACAGTACGAGGAACTGTATAAAATACTAGATAGAATACCAAAGCGCATAAAACTGATAATATCGCAAGGGAATCACGACGCGACCCATATAGCTGAGCCGCAGCCAAGATTAGACCCAGCGTTCGGCGATCCCTTGTATCAGCTCGATAACGCAATGTTTCTATCGAATCCATACCAGGTGAATCTTGTAGTAGGGCAATACAAAACGAATCTCCTAGTTTATCATGGTTTTAGCATACCTTACTATGCAAATACAATAAGCAAGTACAACAAGATGAACACTGAAGATATAGAAGCTATAATGAAGCTGCACCTTAGGTCAAGACACGTCGCTCCGACGCATGGTTCAACTCAAGTTGTACCCCTGCAAAAAGACTATCTTGTCATAGATGAGACACCAGATATATATGTGACCGGACACATACACAAAGCCTTACTTGGTAAATACAAAGGGACTGTCTTAGTGAATTCATCATGCTGGCAATACCAGACATCTTACCAGAAGAAATACGATATAGTACCAGAGATCGCAAAAGTTGTTCTAGTTAATCTTAAGAATAAAGAGGGTTTAATACTGGATTTTCTCGGTGAAAGAATACAGATATACAAAAAAGCTATTAAAGACTGAATGATTCTGCATTTTATGCAGGGCAAACTTCTAGTAATAGAAGGAATAGACGGTGCTGGTAAGAGTACGCAGATAAAGTTTATAAAAAGCGTTCTAGAGAGCAGCGGTTTCAAGACGATTATATTCTCTTACCCAGATAAAAATTCAGATTACGGTAAAATTATACACTCTTCTATCGAGGGTAACAAGGCCCTAACTATTGGGGAGCAATTTTTGTTGTATATACTGGACATGGTCAAGGATACAGGAAGTATTAAAAAAGCCTTAGAATCTGGCTCAATCGTAATAGCAGACAGGTATTTCTTTTCTACAATAGCCTATCAGGGTTCGGTGGGATTTGGTGTTGGGAAGTCCGTCGACATAATAAAAACGTTAGGACTTAACATGCCATCTATGGTTTTTTACTTAGATATACCGGTCGAAATGGCAATTAAAAGAAAGCAGTTGCAAAAAGGGGAGGAAAAGACGGATATGTTCGAAAAGAATGCAGAACTCCTAGAAAGAGCCAGAAAGCAGTACATAAGCATGGCAGATAGCAAATTACTATGTGATAATTGGGTGTTTATAGATGCATCGTTGCAAGCACAAGAGGTTAGTGCGAAGATTAAAGAGACTTTAAAGACTGTTACGGAAGGCAAAAAATGAAAGGTAGACTGATAATATTGGAAGGTCTGGATGGGAGCGGGCTTTTTACACAAGCTACTCTTTTAGCGCAGCATCTAAAACGCAGCGGTATAAAGGTTTTCCTAACTAAAGAACCGACAAACAGTGTAATAGGGAAATTGATAAAGGCATCGCTTAGCGGAAAATTCACAGTGTCTGCAAAGACACTACAGCTTCTGTTTTCAGCAGACAGGTCTCATCATCTAAATATGGAGATAGAGCCAGCTTTGAACAGAGGAGAGACAGTGATATGTGACAGATACATTTTTTCGACTATTGCTTACGGGTTCGTATCAAAAGTTAACTATAAGTGGTTGAGAACTATTAATCTAAACTTTAGGCTGCCAGACATAGGTATATTTTTGGACGTCACACCCGAGACTGCATTAAACAGAGTATTTGGCAAAGAATCGCACTTACAGCTCTTCGATGACAAAAATAGATTAAACAACGTTAGACAAATGTACCTCCAGCTGGCTAGAGAGTTTCATCTTAAAAAAATAGATGGTAACGATGACATCGAGCATGTGAGCGAGAAGATAAATCTGCTTGTGGACAAGCTGATTAAGAAGTGAACATATATGACAAAAACAAAGAGCCAAGCATCTCTCGAATACCTGATAATCCTAGGAATAGGATTGGTTATACTCACCGCTTTCATTTTATATGCGTTTTACTATGTATCCGGGTATAATACGGCTAAGATTAACAGCGGCCTGAATCTAGCAATAGAAAGCTTGTCTAATACAGTCGAATACCTGTCTTCGCAGCAGACTGGTTCTACACTAGCTTTTTCCTTTAGTTCTCCAGGCCTAAATACAGCTACATCCTACTTCTGTCAGAACTCTATAGTGCTGTCCTACGGTGGACAGCAGACCGCTAAAAGCCTTGCAGTTAGCGTGATAGGAGAGCTTCCCACTGGTACGGGGCAGTTCAGTGGTAAAGGCAAAATGGTCGTAGTAAACGGACGGCCTAGCGTAGCTATAGAGTTCAATCTGCCGGTGGCGTACGTTAATTCCTCGTTCGAACTTTCTGATAATGTATTATCATATAATATATCCTTCCAGTCGCTTTCCGGATCCCTGGTCACAGGAGTCAACTTCACTATGCTCGTATACTCTCTTTCAGGCACACTGATAAGCAACGAAAACTACACCACAGCGACAGGTATATACAACGGAGAGACAAGCATAAACTCCATATATTCCGGTTTTAGAGTGGTAATCTACTCTAGCCAGTACAGCATAATGTCGACTTATTGCATCGCTCCATTAGAAAGCATACCAATAACATTGTACAACACTCAGAACTTTGCTACTGCGCAACCGTTTCAGCAAGAGGTCGCTGTAAATTCATCGCAATACTTACAGTACGAGGCAAATAACATTAGTAACATCCAATTCTCTTATTCTAATGGGACAGTGATACCGTCATGGCTAGAATCTGGGAATATAGCGACATTCAACGGTGCTAGCAGTTATGTAAATATACCAACCGTGACAACGCGGATTAAGAACGTCACTATAGGTTTATGGGCCTTTATACAAAATACATCGCTCCACGGTACTTTCGTCAAGCTTGGCAGTAATATAGATGGAGGATATGGAGTGGGAGTCGGCAATGTAGATTTTGACACAGCCGGCAATCAGCTCATAGGTTTGTTTGAAGGGGTACGGTGGATATATTCTGGTAAAAATATAGGTATCGGTTGGCATTATATTACGTTTATAATAAATGACACTGGCGCGGCCTGTTTTTATTTAGACGGCAATTTTATCACGTGTTCAGCAGGAAGGGGTGCCAATCCACCAGACTCAACATCTGCAATAGGCGCTGATTACAATGACGTATCCAGATATTTTCCAGGGAAGATTGCTAATGTACAGATATACAACACTGCACTTTCTTCACAACAGGTATCTACACTTTATACAAAAGGTATGGCAGGTGCTCCTGTGCCCAATGCTGGATTGACTGCGTGGTATCCTCTGTCTGGAAACGCTCTAGATTACAGTGGTAATAATAACAATGGAATCGCAACAAATGTTGTTTATAACGGTGTAGGTTCAGGTAGTACCAATACCATCTACTGGCTGAAGATTGGGTCTATACCTGCAGCATCTTCATTAACAATATATATGTCATTTTACCCAAAGAGTTACAGCATGTTCAACTCATTGAACACTGGAGAAGCACCACAGCTATCCCCGACATATGCGGAATACGATGACGGTGCTAATGTATTCACATTAGGATATTGGAACTTTGCTGGAACGAGCTTGCCTAGTGGAATCGTTTCTAGTCAAAATTCACCAACTGCTGATAATGGATTAATATTTACAACACAACAAGGAATTGCTTTTAATGTTTCTCTCCCGCCAACTGGTGGGATTGTCGAGAGTTACTATTATTATCCTAACTCATTAAAATTAGGATCTGACACAGATTATGAAGTAGGGTTTGGTTATGGTGGATTTAGTCCAAGTCTTTATGAAAATGGGTATAGTGTTTCAAATTTTGGAGGTTCAAATAGTGGTCTTTACGTTATTAGTTACAGTTCTGCTTCACAGTCGATTATTTCAGGTCCAACAGTTATTGGACCACCATCAGCGAATATCTATTATAAAAGTTATTTCGCATTTGGTCCAAGTGGTGAATTAGCATCTGGTTGGGATAACGTTTACTTATACGCAACAAACACAGTGTATTCTTTAAGCCAAGTTAGACAAATTTTTATATGGCAAGGAGGTGGGAGTAATCCTGAAACAATTACAGATTGGCTTCGTGTCCGTGCCTATCCTCCAAATGGAGTGATGCCGATAAGTTCTATCTCCCCGACTCAAACCTATCCTATCACTACTTTCATAGAGTCTGATTTGCCAAATTCGTATAAATGGTATGTAACCTATGATAATGTACAGAACAGCTCGTCGTCAAACTTAATTTCTTTCTCTGATGCTCCTGGTTTATACACTTACAGTGTGAATACACTTTCCAACACCACGGCTGATTGTACTACAACCTACACCCCTTCACCTTCATCCGGTTCACTAATAGCCGGTTCATCGCAGACAGTGTCATTCAGCAGCTCTACGTCTTGTATAACGACTTTTACAGCGTCTGGTCTTCCCTCATCGGGGTATACTTGGTGCGTCAATTACAATGGCGTGGAAAAATCTAATAGCACAGTTAACAGTCTAACTATACAATTCTCTGATATCCCAGGTACATACTCATTTAGTGTACCTTATGCAGTCATTTTTGGGAATTGTAATACTGGTTATTTTAATGCATCTTCTCCTTTACCCACAAGCGGTACACTACAAACAGGTGACACTCAAAACATTGCATATACTAATAATGGATGCACTAAACTTAGTGCCGTGACTCATTGCTCATAATGCAAGGGTTTTTATCTAATTGGAGGCATAATCTTTAGTGGATACACATAGAGTTAAGCTTGTAGCAACTATTGGTCCTGCTTCAGATAGTGAGGAGGCGCTTAAAAAGCTGATGCTAGATGGGGTCGATATATTTAGGATAAACTTTTCACACTCTACCCCTAAATATGCGAATAATATTATAAAAATTATAAATAAACTAAACCTGAAACTTAAGAAAAATACAGGGGTATTCATAGATTTACCAGGTCCAAAGATAAGGACTGGGTTCTTACCAAAAGGTAGCCTAGACATAAAAGAAGGTAAAAAATACACTTTTGGACCAAGTGGGGACATCCCAGTAAGCGAAGAAGTCGTACATAATGTGGATAGGAAAAAGAAGATACTTCTCTCGGATGGAAAGATAGAATTGAAGCCGGTAAAACTATACGGAGATAAGCTAATAGTTCGGGCTATGAATAGTGCGACTCTTCTGGATAGGCAGAGTGTAAATGCTTTGGGTTTAAAATACGAGAAAGGATACCCGACCAAGGAGGATATATCAGCCATAAGATTCGGCCTTAAACACGGTATAAGGACCTTCGCACTGTCCTTCGTTTCAAAAAAAGAGGATATCATACATGTTAGGAAGATTACCGGAAAAGACAGCACGTTAATTGCAAAGATAGAGAGAAAAGAAGCCGTAGAGAACTTTGAAGAAATAGCTTCTCTGTCAGATGTGCTAATGATAGCCAGAGGCGATCTCGGCCTGAATATGGATGTAGCCGAAGTACCAGAAATTCAGAAAAAATTGATTATCTCAGCAAATAGAATGAGCAAACCAGTAATAACTGCGACTCAGATGCTAGAATCTATGACCGAGAATATAATGCCGACTCGCGCAGAAGTAGATGATGTATTCACTGCCATATCAGAAGGTACAGATGCAGTGATGTTGTCCGAAGAAACCGCCATAGGACAACATCCGTACGCAGCCGTTAGGATGCTTAGTCATATAATAGCCATGTCTAAATCCGTTGCAGCTACAGCCAACTATCCGGCAGTAGACGAGCGCGATGCACTGATAGATGCAACAGTAAGCTTGATTCAAAAGACTGGCATTAAAGACGTAGTCGTCCTAACGAAATCAGGTAGAAGCGCATTTAGGCTAGCCAGGTTCCATCTGGGCATTAGAATATTTGCGGTAACTGACTCTAAATCGGTGCTTTGTGCGCTCGCTTTTGGTAGGTCTATAACTCCAGTCTATATCGATAAACTAAGCGGGTACCCTACAACGGTGCTTAAAAAAATAAAGGCAGAAAACAACCTAAAAGAGGTAATACTTGTGACTGGGTTCAAAACTAGTAACAGAGCTGTTGAGGGGATGAGGATAATCAAGCTATAATACCCTGATTTGTATATTTGTACCGGTCGGATACACCTTCAAAACATATTTAAATACATATCTATCCCTTATTAAATAATCGCTTATGGGACACCAGATTACAAAGAAAAGTACACCGCGCAGAGGGAGCCTCCAGTATTACCCTATTAAAAAGAGCAAGAGAGCTTTTAATAATATTACTAATTTCGGGAATCTTGCACCGAAGGAACTGAGTGGGTTTGCAGGCTATAAAGTGGGTATGTTGCAAGTATCTTATATAGATAGCGATAAAAACTCGCCGACTTTCAAGAACGATATATTGACTAATGCAACACTGTTAGAATGCCCTCCAATGGTCGTAAGCGCGTTAAAATTCTATAATAACGGCAAAACAATAGGAGAAACGTGGGCGCAAGGGCTCAACAAGAACATAACGAGAACGGTGAAATACAAAGAAAACAATAGCTCTTCAGACGATTTAAAGGCAAAATCAGACGACCTGAGGCTTTTGGTCTCTACGCAGCCATGGCTGATAGGATTGAAGAAGAAACCAGAACTATTCGAGTTAGGGGTTGGAGGAAGCATAGACGACAAGTACTCCGTGGCGAAGGACCTATTAGGAAAGGAACTAGATGTGTCTTCTGTAATCAAGGATGGATATTTCGTAGATGTAAGTGCAGTGACAAAAGGCAAAGGATTCACAGGTTCAGTTAAGAGATTCGGAGTAAAGATATTCCCACAACATGCCAGTAAGTCTAGGAGAAAGGCAGGAAACCTCGGCGCAGAATCGATGGCAAAAGTACAGTTTACAGTGCCACAGCACGGAAGGTTAGGTTTCAATTCGCGCGTAGAATACAACAAGTTCGTTCTAAAAATAGTCAAGACTCCAGATGATGTAAATATAAAGAAAGGATACACTCGTTATGGAAACGTTTCTGGCACAGTGCTAGTTCTTAAAGGATCAGTACCAGGTTCTACAGGAAGATTGATAATCCTAAGAAAAGCTATAAGGCAAATAAAGAAACTTGAGCCAGTAAAAGTCAATTTCATACGATGATATGGTAAAAGTACTAACACTTGACGGTAAGAGCAGCGAGAACATAGAGTTGTCGGAAGTCTTTGCTCAAGAAATAAATTACGGTCTAATGAAAAGAGCGTATGAGTCGGAAGTATCAAGTGAGTTTCAACTCAAGTATACTAACCCCCTTGCAGGTATGAGGAAATCCACAGAGCTTACTAAACGCAGAAGATCATATAAGACGGTGTATGGCAGAGGGTATACTAGGACGCCGAAGAAAGTCTTATCCCACATAGGTACTAGCTTCTCTTACGTAGGCGCAAGCGCACCGAATACAGTAGGAGGCAGGCAAGCGCACCCCCCAGTTTCTACAAAGAACATATACAAAAAGATGAACAAAAAAGAGTCTAGGTTAGCTATAAGAATGGGTATCGCAGCTTCTTCGAACAAGGAGTTAGTGTCTAAATTCCACCGTGTAGTCGATTTGGAGCTTCCGATAGTGGTTGAAAACAAAATAAATGAGATAGCAAAAACCAAGGAAGCCGAAAAAGTGTTATCAGTTTTAGGGATGGCTCAAGAACTAACAAGGCTAAGAGAAAGGAAGATACGCGCGGGGAAAGGAAAACTTAGGGGTAGAAAGTACAAAAGGAAGCTATCACTTGTGGTAGTAACTACAGATAAGAACAAGCTTTCTATGTCTTTGCCGAATCTAAATATAATCGTGAAAAAACCAGATGAGCTAACCGTGTCGGATGTAACAAACGGCGGCAGACCCGGCAGGATGATAGTATGGACAAAAGACGCCATACTTTCGATGAAGTGATATGGAACAGAATATAAAGGATATAATAAGCGTGCAGAGCGGCGAAAAAGCTACTCGGCTAATGCAGACAGAGAACAAGATATCTGTAGTTGTTTCCAAGTCGTCTAATCGCGTCAGCATAAGAAAAGAAATCGAGAAAATATTCGATGTTAAGGTAGATAAAATAAACATAATCAATAAGATGAGCGGGGAGAGAATTGCGATAATAAAGCTAAAACCAGAAAGCAACGCTATGGACCTAGCCACTAAACTAGGAGTAGTTTAATCTTTTTTAAGATCACTAAATCAGAACATATTTTTGCTTATAGACGCTTTTGTATCGATTCTTTTCTGTAAGATATCGATTAATTTTGTCCCGTATTTTTCATTTTCGCATCTTATTACAATATACGTGATTTTTGAACTATCATACTTACGAGACAAATCTGCTCCAGGCTGTTTAGATATTAATAAGGGGTAATACATGTCGATCTTCACACTATCGAATGGGTTGAGATATTTTCTGAAGAATCTAGTTTCTCCCACATACTTGTATTTATTACTATTATCATAATATTTAGGGTCATGGCGCGTGTTATTGTTATATCGACTCTTATTTCTCCTGTAAATGGTTTTATACCCCGAATCAGTGAGTATAGACGTTAGCTGTTTATCTAACTCTACGGAATCTATTAGGCTGTCGAGCTTTACGTTTATGACTACCATAAAATATCTATGATTTGCATCTTTTTTAAGTGTTATTTTTTTAGAGATAGCACAATTATATGCGGTATTTGGCTGAACTTATGGATTCAGTGGCAAAAAGAACATTTTTAAACGGTAGTTTTCTTAAATATCCAATGTTAATCGGCGATGATGTATATATAAAGGACACCGGGATAAAAGGAAGAGTAGTCGATGAGACTAAGAATACTCTACTTATGAATGTAGGGGGAAAATTGGTTAGGGCGATGAAAAAGGGAAAAAGATTTGTTATATATAGTAAATACGGTAAAGAGGTAAGAGTAAGAGGAGATGAGATAAATATGAGGCCATGGGAATATGCAATATAAAGATCTTATTAGACCGGAAACAGAGTGCAAGGACGAACATTGTCCGTACCACGGTTCTCTTAGGGTCCATGGAAGACGTTTTGAGGGAGTAGTGACTTCCGCTAAAGCGAATAGAACGGTGGCAGTGTCTTGGACTAGATATAGAAGACTGAAGAAATATGATAGATTCCTAAAGGAGAGGACGAAAGTTCTAGCGCATAATCCTGATTGTATAAATGCAAAACTAAATGATCGTGTGGTGATATACGAAACTAGGCCGATAAGCCGCTGGAAGCGGTTCGTCGTTGTGAGAAAGGTGTAAAATGGGAACGGGAAGAAAGGGAGGAGGTTTAAAGCCGTTACGTGCGAAGATAAGCAGATCGATAAACGTAGGAAGTTGGATAAACGTCGCTGATAATTCTGGGGCGAAGATAGTCAAGGTAGTAAATGTAAGAGGATACCACGGCGTAAAAGATAGGCAACCAAAATGTGGCGTTGGCGATACAGTGTTCGTTGTAGTTAAAAAAGGATCCCCGGACACAATACACAAGAAGTTTCCCGCAGTTATAATAAGACAGAGAAAGGAATTCAGGAGGCTTGATGGCACCAGAGTAGCATTCGAGGACAATGCATGCGCTATAGTCAAAGACATAGATAAATACGAACCACAAGGCACTATTCTGAGAGGGCCTATTCCGAAAGAGATATCTATAAGGTTCCCGCACATAACTAAAATATCTTCGAAGGTCGTATGAAAAATTTCAGCAAATCATGGGTGTCTAGTTCGAGTCCACGTAAACAGAGAAAGTATAGGGCGAATGCTCCATTGAATCTAAAGAGGAGAATGTTGTCCGTACACTTATCAAAAGAGTTGAGGCAAAAGTACAAGACTAGAAACGTTCCAGTCAAAAAAGGAGACACCGTGATGATAATGAGAGGCAAATTTAAAGGGCAAGAGGGTAAGATAGACAAAGTGTATACAAGGCAGGAGAAGGTGACAGTTGAAGGGATCAAGGCAGTTACAAAGAAAGGCAACAAAGTCCCTTTCAAAATAAGGTCTTCTGCACTTATGATAAAGGAGCTAAACTTAGCTGACACAAAAAGAAATGCAAAGGTGGAGAGTTATGGCAAGACACGGTGAATCCAAGCACTTTAAGAGAAGCGCAGTTACTGGGGCGGTTATAATACCTAGGAAAAAGCACAAGTACTATATAAAAAACCTCCCTGGAAAACATAGGAACGCAGAAAGCATCGCGCTTGGAGGTGCAATAAGGGACTTGATGAAAATATCCTCGAACATGAAGGAGGTAAAGTACCTTATAAACAGCGGTTTTGTCAAGGTCGACGGTAAAAAGATCACAGAACCAAAATATAACATAGGTTTTGGGGATCTCATAGACATAAAAGGAGAGAAGTTCACAGTGTCTTTCTCAGAAAAAGCCAAGTTGATAATAGTAAAGGATGAAACGGATGGTAACGTAAAAAGACTGAAGGTTTTGTCTAAATCCAAAGGCAAAGGCGGAAAGAATGTCCTTAGAATGAACGATGGTAGGAACATAATAACTGATGATGATAAGATACAGGTCCAGGACACAGTAATGTTAAACCTGTCTACGAATAAAATAGAGAAGACTATTCCGTTTGAACAAGGGAGAGACGTGATTATATACAAAGGGAAGAATGCTGGGTCTACTGGTAAGATAATTAGATTGGAAGGAAATTCAGTCGAACTTAAGAGGGTCGGCACGTTCCTGGCTGATTCTTCATCTTGTATGGTGTTGTAAAATGGAAAATAAGATGCGCGAGATAATAATAGCCAAAGTTACTATAAATGTAGGGGTAGGCGAGCCTGGGCCAAAATTGGAAAAGATAAGCAAGCTAATAGAGCAGATATCAGGAGCCAAGACCGTTCGCACAACGACCAAGCGCAGGATACCAGAATGGAATTTAAGACCAGGTCTAGAGATAGGTGTAAAAACCACAGTAAGGGGTAAGAGAGCTGAGGATTTACTGAAGAACCTTCTTGCTGGAGTCGACAATAAAATAAGAGAATCAAGCTTTGATAACAGCGGGAACTTTTCTTTTGGAGTATCTGAATACGTGCATATACCTGGCGCAAAATATGATTATACTGTAGGTATAATCGGGCTGTCCGTAGCCGTTACTCTAGAGCGCAGAGGATTCAGTATAGCGAAGAGAAGGATACCAGCTCAGATAGGTTCAAAACATAGGATATCCAAGGAAGAAGCCATTGCTTTTATAAAGAACAAGTACAATGTTGATATACAGAAATGATATGGAAACACCTTTTGAGAAGATAGCAAGCACGTTAAAGGACAAACCAGCTAAATACAACAGGTTTATGCGCTTTAACAAGCACAAGATGCAGCCACACGACAAGAAGAAGAATGTTTGCATAAGGTGTAATAGAGCTGAAGCTCACATAAGCATACACGGTTTAAATTACTGCAGAGAATGCTTCAGAGAAATAGCAGAAGATATAGGCTTCAAGAAATATGGGAAAGAGGCATGAGTATGAGTGACACACTATCTAACGTATTCAATATAATGAGCATCGCCAGAAAGACAGGAAAGCAGACTTGTATAATAAGCCCGGTTTCTCGTTTCCTAGTGAAGATACTCGATATAATCAAGGTTAACGGCTACATAAACAAGTATGAGATAATAAGCGATTCTAGGGGCGGATTCATAAAATTAGAACTAAGCGAAAACCTGAACAACTGCAAAGCCATACGGCCAAGACTACCAATAAAGGCGGAGGAAATAACCAAATACGAGAAAAGGTTCTTACCATCTTTGGGATTCGGTATAATTATATTATCCACGAATAAAGGAATAATGACAAATAATGATGCCAAAGCAGCTAAGATTGGAGGTTCTCTAATAGCGTATGTCTACTAAATTTAAGGTAAATATCTCAGGAGCAGACATAAGCGTAGGAAAGGACTCTATCACAGTAAAAGGAAAGGAGGGAGAAGCGACTTTGCAGCTGAAATATCCATTTATTCACATAACGAAGACCGACAATACCTTACTTATAGAAGCAGAGACCGATAATGGTTATCAAAAAGCTATAGCTGGAACACTAGCTGCCGACATAAAAAACATGTTGTCCGGTGTCAGTGAAAAATACACCGCTGAACTAGAGCTAGTATATATGCACTTTCCAGCATCGATAAAGATATCGAATGACAAGCTTATAGTTGAGAATTTTGTAGGAGAGAGGAAGCCTAGAGAGATACCTATCCCAAAAGGTGTGGAAGTCAAAGTAACTGGTACAAAGATCAATATATCTGGCATAGATAAATATACGGTAGGACAACTAGCAGGTACTATAGAATCCAAAATACAAATAAAGAATAAAGATCGTAGGGTATTTAAAGACGGAATATTTATAACAAAGAAACCTTGATATGGAATTTATAAAACGAGACGCGAGAAAATTGAAGAGAGTAGGTATGTCCTGGCGCAAGCCACGGGGCAGGAAAAACAAAACTAAAGTGGGGAAGAGAGGCCACAGAAAGATGCCTTCTAAAGGATTTCGTTCACCTATTTCGGAAAGATATAGGATAGGAGGGAAACTCCCAATGGTTATACATTCATTATCCGAATTAGACATGGTCGGATCAGATAACAATGTGATTATAGCAGGGAGCGTAGGTGCTTTTAAGCGCGCGAAAATATTAGATGCGTGCAAATCGAAGAACATAAAGGTGGTTAACGGTGAAAGGAATGCTGAAAACCCAGCGAAGACTGGCAAGTAAACTGTTGGGTGTTGGTGAAGAGAGAGTGTGGCTAGACCCCTCTAAGTTTAAGGAGATAAAGGAGGCGATAACCCGAGTAGATATAGATAATCTTATAGACAAAGGCGTGATAAAAAAGAAAGCTCTAGTCGGTCAATCCAGATCGAGAGCAAGGGCTTTGCATTTAAAGAAAAGGAAAGGTAGAAGAAAAGGATATGGTAGTAGGAAAGGGTTAAAAAGCGCCAGGTCTAACTTCACGTGGCTAGAACAAGTAAGGGTCTTGAGAGCAGAGCTTGTTAAACAGAGAGAGGCAGGTAAGATAGATGGCGATACATTTAGATTTCTATACAGAAAAATAAAGGGCAACGCGTTCCACAGTCTTACTCACATGAGAAGTGTAATAGAAGAGATGAAAAAGGAGAAAGTATGATTCAGCGGAAAAGAAAACAGACAGAATATAGAAAGAGATTGAGTATGCTTAAATCTGGGTTACCTAGGATAGTCGTTAGAAAAACAAGAAATGTGGTCATAGGTCAAATAATAGAATACAGGGAGACTGGCGATATAACGACTGGCAGTGCATATGGCAGCGATCTTAAAAAGTATGGCTGGGAATTCAGTCTTAAGAACATCCCTGCAGCTTACCTTACTGGTTTCCTTCTTGCAAAGAAATCTGGCGCGAAAGAAGCGATACTAGACAAAGGAAGTAGGACACTTAAAAAGGACAGTTTTGTCTATTATCTACTTAAAGGAGCAAAAGATGGCGGTATGAATGTGCATGCAGATGAATTGCCTATCTCGGAAGAAAGGCTTTACGGATCGCATATATCATCTTACTATGATAAGAGGACTGGCAATCAGTTTTCGTCGACTAATGAAAAAGTTAAGAACATAAAAGAAGAAATAAATAGGGTAATGGAACGGATAAAACAAGATGGAAAGTGAAGAACAAAAGGTCACCGAAGCTAAGAAGGAGATAGAGGAAGAGATCAGCAACCCAAAACCTATAGACGACAAAAAATCATTCACCCCAAGAACACGACTTGGAAATAGCGTGATTAGCGGTGAAATCAAAGATATAGATGATATTTTAAATAAGCACCTGAAAATCCTGGAGCCTGAGATAGTCGATTACCTTATACCTAACCTACAAGTGGATTTTCTTTATATAGGTCAGTCAAAAGGGAAACTTGGTGGCGGTAAAAGAAGGATAATGAGAAATACACAAAAGGTAACGGCTAAGGCAAAGAGACAGCACTTTTCTGCTATGGCGGTGGTAGGTGATGGTAACGGCCATATAGGTATAGGAAAAGGCAGCGCTTTGGAATCTGTGACGGCAAAGGACAAAGCTGTGAAAAAGGCGAAGCTAAACATTATAAAGATAAAACTTGGCTGTGGTAGCTGGGAATGTGCATGTAAGTCGCCACATTCTATACCTTTTGAAGTTACAGGCAAATCTGGCTCTGTTCACGTTAACCTTATCCCAGCTCCAAAAGGAATAGGTTTCTGCGTAGCGGATGACATAAAGATAGTGCTTAAGTTAGTAGGGGTAAAAGATGTTTGGTCTAGAGTGTATGGACAGACTGGGACGAGGATAAATTTAGGATATGCTACTTTTGAGGCCCTAAAGAGTTTGAACGCGTACAGATTTTCAGAAGAAGAAAAGAATAGATGGGGACTTAAAGAGTGAGTATGGAAAAACTGTGCGTTGTCAGAATTGCATCGATTGTAAAGAAAGGAGGTAATGTAAAGGATAGTTCCAATGCACTCAAGCTCAATAAATTATATTCTTGTACTCTTCTAGAAAAGAACGAGTCAAACTTAAAAATGTTGGAAAGAATTGATAATATAGTAACTTATGGCGAAATAGACAAAGATACATTAAAAGCGCTCCTCAAAAAAAGAGGGATGGTCAGCGCTAAAAATAAGTACGAATGGGATGACAATTCATTAGAGGAGTTCTGTGATAGCTTTCTTGCGGGTAAGCGCTCACTTTCTGACCTGAAGATAAATAACACGTTCAAACTGCATCCACCTATAAAAGGATTTGAAAGAAAGGGGAAG
>JAJZLM010000022.1:0-29316 GCA_021850635.1 Nanobdellota archaeon | reverse complement strand
CGCTTTAGGATATAGATAGAATAACATAACCCAACTGTTACAGAGGATGATATGAAAAGGAAGCATCTGAGAGGTAGCACTTCAGCAGGAAGAGGGTATGGAAAGAGGGCAAGACACGCCGGAAACAGAGGTGGAAGAGGAAGAGCAGGCGGCGGAAAACGCGGCCAGCAGAAAATGATGTCTATAAATGCTAATGAGCATACTTATAATTTTTCTTCGAAAAAGAAAGTGCCACTGAATCTAAATCATATAAGTTCAAAAATAAAAGCCATAGAAAAAGATGGGATGCTGAAGAAAGAAGGGGACAGAATAGTGATAGACCTAGATGAACTTGGATACTCTAAAGTGTGCGGTAAGTTTGGCAGCGAGAAATTCAAGCTAGTAATCCATGGAAAAGCATCTGAAAGAGCTAAGAACGAAATAATCGCCGCTGGCGGCGAAGTTCTATGAACGAGAAGTTGAGAGCCTTCTTATCAAATCTCCCATCGGTTCCCGTACCAGAGATAAAGTTAAGCCTGAAGACCAAATTCGGTTGGACTTTTGCGATACTGCTTCTTTTTATAGTGATGTCTTTCGTGCCATTGTTCGGCGTAAGCAAATCTTACAGCTTGAATTTTGAGATATTACAAGTTCTGATAGCGTCTCATTTCGGATCTCTATTGTCATTGGGTATAGGCCCTATAGTCAGTGCTAGTATAATAATCCAGATGCTACAAGGCACGGATGTTATACACATAGATACTTCCACAAAGGAAGGAAGAGTACTGTTCCAAGGGATGCAGAAGATGGCTGCTATAGTATTCGTACTTATAGAGAACGGGGTATACGTATTCAGTGGCGCGCTTACGCCGGCTGGGCCAGGTTATTTTTTTCCCGTTGTAATGTTTGTGCAGCTTGTTTTAGCAGGCATAATATTGCTCCTTATGGATGAGATTGTAAGTAAGTGGGGTATAGGATCTGGTATAAGCCTTTTCATACTTGCAGGCATATCGTTGCAACTGATAAACACAACCTTTAATCCGTTTATCTCACCGTTGGGAGCGATACCATCCATACTAGAAGCGTTCTTTTCTGGGTCTTTGATATCGGCTCTGTTTCCAGTGATCGCTATAGTATCGACTGTGGCTCTATTCGCAGCGGCTATATGGTTGCAGGGTATAAAGGTGGAATTGCCACTTTCATTCGGCAGGTTAAGAGGGTATTCTATAAGATGGCCAGTTTCTCTTTTCTATACTAGCATAATACCCATAGTCTTGATAGTATCGCTTGTTGCGGGATCGCAATTCATAGCGCTTACATTATTTAATGCAGGTAATCCAATATTGGGCACATTTCAGACAGAGACCTCTTTATTTGGCACACAGCAAGTCGCCGTAGGTGGGATAGCGGCTCTTTTGTCTCCGCCAACAATACAACAGCTCTATGTAAGCGCAACTACTACAGGTATAACTGCTTTGGAAGTAGATTCCATGATAGTTTATACACTGATACTCATAATCGGAGCTTCGATATTCTCGTATCTATGGATGTATCTCGGTGGTCAAGATCCTAAATCCGTATCAAAACAACTGCTAAACTCGGGGCTGTCGATGCCTGGTTTTAGGCGGGACGAGAGAGTCCTTACTGATATAGTTAAAAGATACATAGTCCCGCTTGCTATAATAGGCGGTGCGCTGACAGGTCTCGTCGCTGCTTTATCCACGTTCTTGGATACATTGACAGCTGGTGTCGGTATACTGCTTATAGTTATGATAATATACCAGTTTTATTCGTCGCTGATGCAAGAGAATGCAGATGAATTTAGACCGATAAAAGATAAATTAACTGGGGAGAACATGGATTAAGTATGTCGATAGAAGCTATACTGGCAATATTGATAGGTATAATCGTCGGGGTATCCGGTCAAGTAGCTTACCTTCTTCTCATAGACCATGAAATGATGAAAGAGAGCAAGGGTAAAATAAAGGAACTCCAGCAACAGATGAAACAGCTGCAGCCTGGGAGTGAACAGTTCAAACAAGTGTACTCACAAGTACTAGCAGAAAATTCAAAGATGATGAAACAATCTTTCAAGCCAACTTATGTTACTATAGTACCGTTTATAATAGTATTTTTGGTTATGTCGTATTATCTCAGTGTGGTGCCTATATCAACCGGTTCAAGCGTAAATGCAATTCTGTCTGGATCGGTTAATGGTACATTGTCATTCTCTAAAGGGTGTGTTACAATCTCAAACAGCAGCAATCTAACTATAGTATCAGCGAATCTGCCGCAGAGTTTTACGGCAAAAATCAATTCAGCGACGTGCACGGCTTTCTTGATTAATAACAATGCCACTCATAATACTTCGTTATCAGGGCTAATCGGAGCGCGATCTACTGTTAACTACAAAATAGATAACTTGTCAATAGCTTTTTCACCGAACCCAGTTATAGTGGGGACTTTACCATTTAGTATACCGTTTATAGGAAATACAATAAATTGGTTCTGGGCGTACGTTTTCTTCTCATTTGTGTCATCCATAGCTCTTAATAGGGTATTCAAGCACTATAAGATGGTGTCTTGAGCAGTAGCCGTAAAAACTAAAATTTTGGACTGAGCGTTGCTATCAACATATTATTTGCTCATTATACCTTTAGTGGCAGAATCAAATCAATCCGACAAGCTTTGTCTGTCTGTCCCTGTGTTGCAATACTTTAGATTTTCCTAAAATATTTATAGGATAAAATAGCATGTCCTTAACGTTTTTTATAGCTATTTCCATGTTGTCAAAATAATTCATCTCCCCAGATAAAACTTTTCTGGCGCCTTCTCTAACAACCCAGACTCCCAAAGGCGCAAAGTAATCTGGTGTTATCTCTCTTATAACTAATACTGAAAACTGCTGTTTCATCTCCTTTATCTTCTCTAGGACAGCCAACCTTATCGCGTAGTAAGCTCCAGCAGTGTTTTTTACGTATTCTTTTCTTCCATCGTATAATTCATAGTCCCCTTCTCCACTGAATACTTCGTTGCCGCTTCTGTTCCAAGTCTCAAGTAGCTCAAAAGCCCATATGTCTGGTATGAATAGAAAGAGGTAATGATTACCTAGTACAGTACCAGTCTTAACTGCGAATTCTTTTCCGATAGGGTAGGACCTTATTTCTTCTATCATACTTTTACCTACAGTGTCATCTACTGCAGTTATCGCCCATTTAGTTGGTACTATCCGTCTTTTTACACCTATTGCGCCAACACTTAAGATTTTACTTATCTTATCATCTGCTATCTTGTTATTGTATAAGTATAACATTCCCTCTATAGCTTTCAAGTCCTTATCATAGTACACTTTCTCTACATTTTTGTTTATCCTAACATTTTCATTAAGTTTGAACATTGATAGGTCCGCAGTCACGCCGTGGGGCGATAGGTCCTTTGATATCATTGGCCTGTTTATTACCTTAGATATCTTCATCTCTATAGACAGGTCTGTTTCGGACATTGTGGCGAGAGCTACATTCTGCATGTATGAATCACCAGGTCGCCGTACGTCAACATTATTCTTAGCGTTTACAAGGGAAGACCTAAGTCCGAAGATCTTGAGAACATCGAATCCATTCTTCACCCAGAACTTCGGAGCGTCGTATATAGACGCGTTTTGGTCGGTTGTAAAAATTATACCTACTGACACTTTTGGATAATTGAACTCACCTATCAGGGTAGACGGAGGAGTAAACCCTTCTATGTCTCCTTTTTTTGCTAGGTTCGTTATTTTGTTCACGACGGACTTGTTCTTTTTGAGCTCTTCATAAACTGACTTTACGTTTATTACTCTAATACCCATATTTATAATATCCCACGCTCCTTTAGCAGTACCCTTTTTATTTCCCTCCTATATCTAGCTATTTCTTCATCTTTTGCATATTTTTGTGGAGCGTTTATAGTGGTTTCTTTTCCACATGCATCGCATCTTTGCTTTAGAGTATACTTATCACACGAAGCGCAAAACCTTATACGTCTCATACAGAGATATGTTCGACTTACTTTTTAAGTTCTTTATAACTGAATTTTATTCCGAGAGCTTTGCTCTCTTTCTCTAAACCATCGAGTATTCTCTTATTTTCGGACAGCGTTTTCTTTGTATCGTCAGCGTTCACAGTCAAAAGATAGTGTGGTGCTTTTATGTATTTTATACTGTAGTATTCTTTCTTTGCGTATTTCCCGCAAAGGAGAGTTTTTATACCGTCTACGCCACTTTCACCGAAATTTTCTACAGTTAATTCAGTTCTTATCGTTATCCTTCTTTTGGTTTTTTCAATAAAATCTAATATATCTCCGATAGTTTCTTTGTTTAGTTTAAAATCGGATAGAGAGGGCTCTCCTTTCTTTGATACATCACTATAAAAGCTATATAGATTATGGTAGCGTCCTTTTATTTTTGATATCATTATCTGTGCGGTACTACCAAGTCTCTTTTCGAATAGTTTTTCTAGCCTATTCTCTATAGACCATATTCTTAATGCCTGTTTCTTCTCATTGTCCGTTACTCTTTTCGCTGAAAGTTCTATAGACTGCGGGCCAAGTTTGAGCACTTTGCATACTATCCTGTCGCCTTCTTTTGCCACAGTCTTTACATCCTTAACCCATCTTTTGCTTAATTCAGATATGTGAACGAACCCCTCTACATTGAGTTCGCTTACTTCAACGATTATACCATGTTGTAGTAGCTTCTTTACTGTACATACATAGATGTCACCCAAGTTTGGATTTTCCATACATCAGATTGAATTACTTCCGTAATTAATACCTTTGCGTGTTTAGAGGGCACAAACTTTAAATATTTCGGATGAATCCAACAGTACTATGGTAGAAACCATAAACGGCATCGACTTCAAAAATATAATTGCAGATACCGATACCGCAGTGGTTGATTTCTGGGCTGAATGGTGCGGTCCTTGCAAAGCTATTTCTCCGATATTAGAAGAGATAGAAAGTAAATCCGTCGGCAAAATGAAATTCTTTAAGATAAACGTGGACATGCATCCGAATGTTGCAAGCGAATATGGGGTAGAGAGCATACCGACCCTACTGTTCTTCAAAAAAGGAGTCCCTATAAAATCAGTAGTCGGGTTGATGCCTAGGAACGAACTGGAAAAGCATATATTGTCTGTTGTAGATTGAAAGTAGATGGAGAAAACCCTTCTAATAAAAGATAAGGTTATAGTCTTCGATGACAAGACAGCATCTAGACTGTATAATAAAGGACATTTTGGTTCTTTTCAGGATGGAAAACTAGAACTGTCACTAGAAGAAGCGTTGTATCTAAAATCAAAAAAAGGGCTCGAGATATATGATAAAAAAGGAAAAGCGATGAGCACAAAAGCCTTTATAAACGCAGCTGAAAAGATACAGAATAGGTTCTGGATAAGATACTCTGTGTTTAGAGATATGAGAACTATGGGTTATATACTAAAAACCGCTTTTAAATATGGTGGAGATTTTAGGGTATATGACAAAGGTAGCGTGCCAGGAAAAGAACACGCATTGTGGATATTATATGCAGGTAGTGAGCACGAATCCATGCCGTTACTTTCCTTCTCTGCTATGAACAGAGTCGCTCACAGCGTGAAAAAAAGCGTTCTCCTAGGGATAGTCGATGAAGAAGGCTCGGTAACGTATTACGAGATAAATTGGAGGAAATTTTGAATATGGCAAAATTAATGTACAAACATCTGGCGAAGAAGCGCAAACAGAGAAGATTGTTGAACATAGACTATAAAAAACTGCACAGATTGATAAAAACTATCAAGCGTTGAGCTCATTTTTATTTACTGAAGGATACTTTAACCTTACCTATCCAATTCAGACCCTCTATATCTTTGGACCTCACGACTACGAATAGTGTAGTGCTTTTAGTATTCACTCCACTGTCTAGACCAACCTTAAATTTGAATTTATCCATAGCACCGCTATCTATTATTTTTTCTTGTGAAAAACTGTTGAAATAAGCCCCGTCTATCTTATTATAGACTATCGGCAGAAAACTGTCCCTGTCCTCTATGTTAACTTCAAATATCAATGGAACGTCGAATCTGTTCGTTACCTCTATATTTATGTATTCTGAAACGTTCTTTCCAAGTGACACTTCTTCTGGGTTTATCTTAACATCTACCCTAGAAGAAAGGTTATCACCTAACCTCTCGAATACATTCTTTAGTTTAGTCGTATACCCCGCTTTGACTAATACTTCATTCAGGGTTCTGATAAGGTCGCTAGAATTGGCTTCTCGTAATCTTAGAAAGTATAATGCTTTTTCAGCACCGTCTTCACCGATGCTTTTTATTAAGGACTCTTCTATAATGTGTCCTAGTATTTTACTGTCGCTTATTAGCATTTCCATTGCACAATAACGCTCTGTAGACTTATAACTTTTATCATAGCACTACAATGACGAGCAAAAAGACTTAAATTAACAAAATGATTACACAAATAATGTCGTTGTTTGATTCGTCTATCTTTGTAGAGGTTTCAACCACAGTGATATTCGTCCTTACACTCTTACTAGCAGTCTTCTTGACTAGAGACTACGCTAAAAACAAGAAATCAAGTACATTTTTATGGAGCATAGGTCTGTGGTTATTCGCGTTGGGAGTCGCGCTAGAAGTGGTATTTGCTTCCGGCACATACAGCGAATTGTTAATTGCACTCTACCTGTTCGTTGTCGCCTCACTAGTTAACGCGCTTGCGTTAGGCTCTGTACAGCTAGTACATACGAAGTGGATGAAGCAATCCTACTATGTATATTCAATAGTAACATTGGCAATCCTAGCGTTTTCCCTAAGCTTTTATAATATAGGAAATTTAGTGGAGGATTACGTAGTAGTCGGCCTTCCACCCATTATAACCATAATAGCTTCCTCAATCGTGACGATCCCGGCCTCCGCGATTTTAATATGGATAGCCGCAATATCTTACTTGAGGACCAGGAACATTAAAATGATCAGCATAATAGCTGGCGTGATAGTGGTTTCTTTAGCAGGTGGGCTTTACATAACATCATTCCCAGCGTTCCTGTATTACTCTGAATTTATAGGGATAATATTGCTTTGGTTAGGATTCTTTAGATTTGATAAGGTAAAATCCAGACTTAGCAGTAAACTATCGACAAAATAGGTGAAGGTTTACTATGCTCACATTTGATAAACACAAAGAGTGGTGGTTCAGCTCCTTTTAGATTGACGTTTTAATAGCGCTGCAACTCCCCCTAGATTATAAAGTTGCAGTCCATCACTTGACTCCTTCGATATGAACTCTACTGTCGCGCCAGCTGATTTAGCTTTGTAATAGAATTCGTTTTTCTTAGTGTCATCCAATCCAGAAGATATAAGGATAGTATCTATGTTTCCGGAATTAAGTTCCTTCATCACTGCATTCTCACCATATGCGGACATGTTATCGTTCTTAGCTATACTAGTAAGCAGCTTTTGCACGTAAGTCTTTTCTATAGTAAACCTTTCATTTGCCAATATATCTTTGCTTTTTTCAACTAACTCGCTTAGTCCAGCTTCATCTGTATAACTTATGCTTCTTACTCCTTTAACTTTGTTTTTTAGGTCAGTGATCAAGTATCCACTATCAAGAAAATTCTCCTTTGCTGGACCAGGCCCTCCTACTATTATGCCGGATATTCCTTTACCAAAGAACAGAGCTTTGGCAGTGTCCGCTATCTCCTTGTAGAAATCGCGTATTAATCCTTCCCTTTCTCTGGAGAAACGCATAGCGGACTGGCCTCCTTTAGAAAATTTTCCGGGGACTAGCGATTTTATATGCTTGAGCTCCGTGACCTTTGCCCCTTCTAGCGTACCAAATGTAGCCTCCCTATTATCAAGCACTATAAGCGCGTATGTATTACCTTGTTGGAACATGGATTTTAAAGGTTCTACGATAAAGTGCTGGTCACAACGGTACAACCGTATATCTGATTTTTGTGGTGGTTCTACTTCCCATACCTTTATGTCTGGCTCGCCTTCTCTATCTGATACATTCCCACAGAACACTATCAATCCATTCTTAGGAGTCGAACCTATTAGTTTTAGTTCCCCACCTATCTTCTCCAGTGCGTCGACTACATTTTTTCTATTATTTCTATCCTTTATATTTGAAGCAGTGCTTTCTTCCTCAGAGAGTTGGGCGCGTATTATGTCCAAGTTAAAACCTGCTGGTACATACACAGTCACGAGTTCTGTGTGTCTTCCCTTTATTCCTTCCAAGTACTTTATTAAGTTTAGCGTTTCGTATTCATCCATATATAAATCCTTTGGTTACCCAATTACTACTATATGCGTTGTTTTTATTATACATAAAGCAAATTCAATTTTCAAATATGTAATACCTGTCGTTTTCTATCTCGCCCGATTTATCTGGGTGGAGGCTGGACAGGTCTATATTTGATTCCCCAAGTACGGATATTACTATCTTGCCTCCTTTCTTGCACATTTTGAACAGAGAATCCAGCGCTTCTTGTCTTTCACTAGGTTTCATATCCTGTAGCACAGTTACACAGAATATTATATCAAATTTTTTAGTTGTGTGGAAGTCAAGTATCCTTTTTCTTATTATAGTTATATTCTTTGGTTTGTTTTCTGCTAGGTCGTCTATAAGTTTAGAAGGTTCAAGTGCAATTATTTTTTCTTTTTTTAGTTTTCTCTCGAGTATACCAGATCCAGCTCCAACGTCGAGTATCAAATGTTTTCTTTTCGGCTTTACTAACGATATAAGAAAATCTATCTTCCCTTCTTGCTCCATGCTGTATAGCGCTTCATAGCTGTCCTTTATGGTATTGTAATAATCTACGGCGTCCATATCAGTAAGATTTCGCGAAGTAGGCGTTGACCTTTGCATTTTTCCCGCAGAACACGCATTTTTTGTCTATCAGTTCCTCCTTTTCTATAGGTATCAGCCTAGAAGTCGCGCCGGTTTCTTCCTTTATATTCTCCTCACATTTTTGATTATCGCACCACGCGGATTTTACAACAGCGCTTGATTCTTTTAGAATACTTATAAATTTCTCTCTGTCCTTCTCCTCTACTATCCTTGAATTCATTTCTTTTTTAGCTCTATTGAACATGTCTTTCTGTATTTGTTCTAGTATCTGTGGAATATCCTTTAAGTCCTGCATTTTCAGTGTTTCCTTTTTACCAGAGAACCTTATCTTGACGGAGAAAGAATCAGATTCTACTTCCCTATTTCCTATTTCAAGTTTTACAGGGACTCCTTTCAAATCGTATTCATTGAACTTCCATCCAGCTGAGTATTCCGTCCTGCTATCTAGTAGTGTTCTAATCCCCATTTTTTCTAATATCCTATACACTTCATTGCACGATTCTAAAATATTTTTGTCATCTTTGCCCCCATTGATTATAGGTATTATCACTACTTGTATTGGTGCTATCTTTGGTGGCAAAACTAGTCCTTTGTCATCTCCATGTATAAGTATCATTATCCCTATATCTCTCATTGCGGTTCCCCAAGATGTCTGATAAGCGTACTTCCACTCATTTTTCTCATCTAGGAATTTTATCTCGAACGGTTTCGAAAAATTCTGCCCTAGATAGTGTGAAGTTGCGGCTTGTGAAGCGAAGTTATTTGATAGAATCGTTTCAACAGTATACGTACTTACAGCTCCTGCAAATTTCTCACCTTCACTTTTTCTACCTAGTATAACGGGTACAGCTAGCAGTTCCTGCATCACTGCTTCATAAGATGAAAGAGCGTTCATAACGTTTTTCATAGCTTCTTCCTCAGACGCAAATGCGCAGTGGCCCTCCTGCCAAAGAACTTCTCGGCTCCTGAGCAGGAATCTAGTCTCCTTAGTTTCCCACCTGACCATGGTGTTCCATTGATTTAGAAGGAGAGGCAGATCTCTATAGCTCTTTATCCACTTAGAATAACTATCATACATTATAGTTTCTGAGGTCGGTCTTATGGCCAGTTTTTCATCAAGGTCTTTGTCCCCTCCTTTTGTTACCCACGCGACTTCAACACTGAAGCCCTTTATGTGGTCTTCCTCTTTGTTTAGCATTTTTTCAGGTATAAGCAGCGGGAAATACGAGTTCTTAACTCCAAACGATTTAAACCGTTTGTCAAGGAATTCTTTCATAATTTCCCACATCTCATAACCATATGGTCTATAAACTGCGAATCCTTTGACAGCAGAAAAATCAACGATCTCTGATTCTATAAGTACGTTATTGTACCATTCTATCAGATTATCTTCTTTTTTAACTTTCTGCATTTTTACTGTCATGAATATCCTTATCGGTCTGCATTTATATTTTTGCATCAATATAGAATTGGTTATGTCAGGAGCAGGAGTAGGATTCGATTTAATAGGCAACGTTGCAATTATAAAACTATCCAAGAGTACAAGTGCATCTACTATAAAAAAAAGCGCATATGCTATAATGAAGAGCAACCCCAACATAAAAGGTGTCTTTGAGAAAGTAGGAAGAACAGAAGGAGAAAGAAGGATTTCAAAGATAGTTTGGATTGCAGGTGAAAAAGAGCACGTGGTTTTACATAAGGAAAACGGTTGCGCATTCTATGTAGACATTAAAAAAGTCTTTTTCACACCAAGATTGTCATCCGAAAGACTAAGAATAACAAAGTTGGTAAAACCGAATGAGACTGTGCTCGATATGTTCTGTGGTATAGGCCCTTATTCCATCCAGATAGCAAAGAAAGCTAATAAAGTTTACGCTATAGACATAAACCCGTACGCAATAACTTATTTAAAGAAAAATATACTGCTGAATAAGACCAATAACATAATCGTGTTTAAGGGAGATTCAAAAAGAGTAGTGGAAAGGTTATCGACAAAGTTTGACAGAATAATAATGAACTTTCCAGTTGCGTCCTATTCCTTTCTAGACCCTGCTTTGAAGGTAGCAGGGGAGAGATGTGTAATACACTTATACACGTTTATCAATGTTAAGGAGGGGTACTTAGACGCCGTAAAAACCGCCAAAAAAGAGATAATTCAACACATCCCGAAAGGGATTGTTTCGACTAAAATAAACCATAAGCGCGCTGGGGAAGTCGCACCGTATATAGTAAGAGAATGCTTTGATATATATCTTAGAAACAAAAAAGCTGGCTAATTTTTGTAGTATACGTTCCAGTTAGGAGCATAATAGATTATATTAATAGGTTTGTGCATAGATAGTGCGCCTATCCCGTTGAATAGCATTTCCTGTATGTATCGTAGCAGAACCCAGTTCTGCTTCCTTATCTTGTTAAGCAGAATATCAGAAGCAGACAAGCGGTCAAATGCCGCGTGCAAAGCTTGACCTGAGAAAACTGATGGTACCTTATCCGACAGCCATATCTCAAAGGCTTTAGCTTCCAAGTCCGAAGAAAAATGCGTGTTTATCCCGGCTGTATTCCCAGAAAATATGGAATTTAGACGCTCGAATAAAGTATCTTGTGAATTTCTAGGTACAATCTCAATATCTTTTCCTATATACACAGCAGTGTTAATATCTGTCACCACGCTTGAGAAGTTCCCTCTTGCATTTTTTATTATCTTATCCACAAGTCTTTCCTGGAGATTGACTCTGTTTAAAGCCAGTACTTTGTAAGCAAAAGCCCTCAATACCCGTTCATTGGGTTTGTAGAAGCGTATTATTTTGTACCCAGCTAGCTGTGACCTTCCTTTGTATGTGAAGGATTCTCCATTTCTTGATTCGAATATAATTATTGCGCTGTTTACTTTGCGTAGTTTCCCTAATATCTTCGGGTCGACAGATAAAACTTTATCAAGATCCTCTATGAAAAGCACCTTATTTTTTGATTCAAACAAGGACTTCGATCTGGCTTCATTCATTATAATGTTCAGTATAAGATCCGATTGTTTTGAATCATCGACAGAATCTAGCAGATACAGATTTATAACCTCAAAGTGCATGCCAGTAGATTCAGCGAAAGCGGATGCTAGAAACGATTTTCCAGTGCCAGAAGGTCCTTCAAAAATGAACTTGTTTTGGCCGCTCTCGACCAATGATGTGAATTCGCGTCTTGTTTTCCCAGGATAGTTCTCTATAAACTCTTCAAGTCTATTCTCGGGCAACTTCAACATAGTTCAGTGTTTAAGCGTCGATAAAAAAGCGAGGAAAGACTGGAATTGTATATAAGGGGTCGCACCCTCTAGTATACGGTAATCCGTCTCAGCTAGTTTTTCTACGACATAACTGCTAATCTTTTTATCCACTACCTTATCATCGGTTATTATATCGAATATCTCAGACAACAATTCTTTCATATTCGCCCCAGTACCTATTACTTCCTCGAATATCTTTCTAGACTTTAAGTAATCTCCACCCAGGGCAGTTTCTATCCCTTCTTTTATTTTTCCCCTGTCTATCATTCCTGCATTGTCATATACCATTTTGTCTGTTATGATCTTTGAAATGTTTGATAGAGACTGCAGCAGATTAGTCAGGGCCCTAAGGTCTCCTTTAGACACGTATTCCAAGGATTCTTTCGCTTTTTCATCCATTTTTAGACCCTCGCTTTCTGCTACTTTATTTATGAACTTAAAAACATCCTCCTTCGATAGCGGTTGAAATCTAAGTATTGCACATCTAGACTGCAAAGGTTCTATTATGTTACTCTGGTAATTAACGCTGAAGATGAACCTACACGTTCCGCTGTACTCCTCCATCATCCTTCTAAGCGCCTGTTGTGCCTCCTGCGTGAGTGAATCAGCTTCATCAAGCAGTATTATCTTGAACGGAGCGTCTATTGGGCGCGAGCGGGCGAATTCCTTAACTTTTCCCTGTATTACGCTCAGTTTTCTGTCATCGGAAGCATTTAGTTCCATAAAGTTCTGATTCCACTTATCCCCAAATAGTGACATCGTTAAAACTATCGCGCAAGTAGTTTTTCCGACTCCAGGTGGGCCTGAAAGTATCATGTGCTGTATATCTCCCTTTTTTAGCATTGCCTTAAGTTTCTCTACACTATCCGTCTGTCCTATAACGTCTTCGAATCTTTTTGGTCTATATTTCTCTATCCAAAGTGCCATAAACTATCTAAGTGAATATCTCTGCGTTCGGGTATATAACTATCCCTTTTTCGTTTATATCCATCGGGCAGAACTTTGTTAGGTGGTCCGTATTCCTCATTTTCACTACCCTCATAGCCCTTATGAATGATCCATCTTTTTCCATTAAGTATAGTGCAACCACTCCATCTACAGCAAACTCCTCTACGCCAAAGGAAGATAGTTTGTTTTCACCGTAAGGTATCTCTCCTACCATCAATCCAAAACAGTTATGGTTCTTTATTATCTGAGAAACTTCTATTATAGCTTTTCGTATCGACATTATGTCAGCAAAGAACATCTGGAAATACGTTATAGAATCTATTGCGACCCTTTTAGCGTCTATGGCTTCCATCTCCTCCATTATCATTCCCTTGAACGATTCATAGTCTGTCAGTGTGACTTCCACTATTTTCAGCATGCCACTTTCTATTAGGTCCTCTATTCCTTTGTCAAAGGTCTTAAACTGTTCTATTATATCCTTTGCAGATTCTTCTAACGTGAAATACAGCCCACGTTCGCCGTGCCTAGCTCCATAGTCTAGCATCTGCATGCAAAACGTGGTTTTACCAGAGCCAGGAGTGCCAGTTACTAGTATTATATCTCCAGAGGGTATTCCCCCCTTTAGTATCTCATCGAATCCAGTGATGCCTGAAGTTATTCTTGCTACTCTTTCAGATTTCTTGGTTTCTACAGGTTCCATTTTTATGCTTCTAATATAGTATCTCCCACGAGTTGGTATTTTATCTTTAAAAGTGCGTTGCTATTTAATAGTTTTGCCCAAGTCTCCACTAACGTCCTATTCACATTCATAGTAGCAGCTGCTTCGCCTATAGTTATAGAGTGTTTGGTTTTAACCAGATTTAATAGATTAGACACTGGATTATTGGAAGCCATAACCGTCTCTTTCTCGCTGTTTGCAGATTCTTTATTCTCCAGGTTTTCCGGCTGAGTGAACGAGTAGCCTTCCATTCTCCTGACTATCTTATCTGTGTCTTCTTGGCTACTAGGTTGCGCTTTAGCTTTTAACACTGGTTCGGTTTTATTGATGGTTTTATCGACTTGTATCTGCGGTGGAGCAGGTACAGACTGTAAAGGCGCCGATGTAACTGGTCTTTTTTCCTCTTTTGTAAATTCTGGGCGTTTCATAATCGAAGGGGAGAACTGTGTAGAGTTATCTATCTTTACCGTGTCTGTAGACCGAAGAGGAATAATCTCAGTTCTTGGTTTGGCTACCATTGTAGGCGCGGCAGTTGCATGCGTTACAGTCGGAGCCGTCAATATAGTTCCAACCGCAGCAGGGCTGCTCTTTTTCTTATAGTCTTGTGGCTTGTACGGTTCTTGTTTAGCCGATGATTCCAATACGCGTGAAGTGAAGCCGAATGCTCTTTTAAGAGAAGCCGCTCTAATATGGGTGTCCTGTCTTACAGCGCCATCTGTCTTTGCTTTTTCACTTGGGGCATTAGGAGCAGAAATAGTAACAGTCTTTTCTCGAGCGTTTCTCTCCAATATGCTTGGCATCTCGATGTTTTTAGCCCCTAGAATGCTACCTATTTTTGATAGAGAGGAATTTATTCCATTAAGATCGTTATATAGGTCGTACGCATCCTCAAGGACTCTCCTAGGAACGGTAAGGATATCTTCAGCCATAATAATATAAGTAACTAATATAATTTAAGCATCAAATAAAAGCTTATCCTTACCTATATACCGTTCACCAGGGATCCTATATTTTTTATATAGGATAACGAACACACCGGCGCAGAATTGTTTATAGTATCACATATTTGTGCAGTCAGTATGTTTGCTGCGCCAAGTGCGGTCTCTCCAAACGAGTTTGAGCTAGGATTCTGTATAGAGTTAAGTATATCTGCGTGTGTACTGTACTGTGGGGATAACGAGCCTGAAGGAGAAAATAAAGGTGAAATATCCACTATCGCACCGTCAAATACAAAACGATTGTTTATATCGAAGAATGGCACACCATAATAAGGGAAATCTGGCATGTCTAGTATGTTGAAACCAGATGCTGCAGGCACTTTAAAATTAGAGCCTAGGATGTTTTCTATCCCGGTAGAGTTCGTTAGAAATGAAGTCCCCAACTGGTCGATAGGTTCAAAATTTATATATTGTGATGAATAGTACGCTCCTTCTACAAATGGAGTAGGGTAAGTGTCGCCGTAAGGTCCACCCCTGACTGTTGGCTTGGATATGACTGAATCGTACGCCGCCTGGGAGAAATTGAACATCACTGTTGGAACGTTGCCGTCTATTGTTGCAGATCTGTCATAGAAAAGTTTGCTGAAGTTCCCGAACCTGCTAAGAGCTATTACTAAAGACCATCTCATCGCTGCGCAGAATGGACAGCCAGATGCGCCAATATAAAGAAATGTAGGTTTTCCTCCTGCTGAAAGTGTGGGAAATGAATTATTGATCATTATTGGTATCACATTATAATTTCCATCCGACATGAAAAGCAGGCAGTAAGCCGGGTGTCCTTGACCACTACTAGTAGTAGGCGCTGCATTTAGGCAGAATATAGAACTATTGCCCTTTCTTGTAAAACCTTGTGCTTTTATATTAGATATAAATGATGAGCTTAAACTGGAATTTGCCTGGTTTAATCCTACAGCAGCAAGCTGTGCACTGACGTTAGACAGTCCAGTCACATAGTTTGACCCTAAAATTGAACCATCTAGGGGGTCGAAGAACTGCGAGGAAGTGCTGTTTGTCTGAACCGCAGAGTAGGAGAATGGAGGTAGCTTAAATGCAAACAAGACTATAAGTACCACCGCGATAACAGCTATAACTGCAAGTATAACCATCTTATTCTTCATTAACGGTGTTCCCTTACTCTCTATGGAAAGTTGTTGTACTGATTTTTCTTCTTTTTGTATAATTTTCTCTTGTTCTTCGTTTTTCTTCTCCAATTCTTTTACTTTGTTCTCTGTTTCTTGGAGCTTTTTTAGTATAATATCTAGCTTGTCGTCGTTGTCCACGGTAAAACGTATGTCATTTTACTTTTATAAAGCTTTAACTCAGACTACAGAAGCAAGTTAAAAATAAATACGGTGTCGAATAGCCCGTTTTCTGTCGCGTTTCAGCTGCGTTCGCAGCTTCTGTATAACGCGTTATGACATTCGACTGAGCGCCGGAATACCGGTTTGCACGCCACAGGTTTGCCGTTTCATCCATCCCGATGACAATCAGTGATGCATCATCTTTTATCATCGTTCTGGTTCGTTTCTGCTCAATTGCCTACACTTTTAATGTACCATATTGCTATGGTGTGGTTTTTGTCGTGAACGGACTTCCTCCTTTTATGGTCTGTCATATACGACACCGTAATAATCTATTGCATAGATATGGTATAAATATGTTAAAACTAGAATAGTAGAATTATGCACATAGAGTTATTGCCTATAGAAGCGATGGAGAAAGACGGTAAAAGATACATAAAAGGAGTGCATCTCTCTAGCGGCGTTAAAATAGATTACAGCACTGCGAAACACATTTCGTTTATAGTGGACGGTGAGGAAACAAAGCACAACGTGATGTACTTCGCAGATAAATTCGGTGACAAACAGTGGCAATGTGACTGCAAATGGTACGCTCTCCAGAACAAAATTTGTTCACACATAATAGCTGTCAACTTGGCTTTGCGTAATAATAAAATATCGGCTTAACGATACATATCCAGATAATTCGGTTTATGGCCGAATTTCTCGACATCGCAAGATGTTTCACTCAGCGCTAGTCTGTGTAAATCATATAAGTGTTTCATAAAATCTATGATGTTTTCGTTGCGGTCTTTATTTAACGGAGCGCTGCTTTGAGAGGTCTTCAAATACAGTCTGGAGCCTATTTCGGAGTTTCCGCTGTATGTTATACGATACACTATAGAAATTTCATCTTTTCCTGACAGTCTTGCGACTAGACTGGTGCTGTTGAATGGGCATTTTTCCTCAGAGACCCTTAATCCCTTGTCTACGCTGTAGAATTCTCTTATTCTTGCAGACATCGACAATTTGTACTTGGATAAATCCAGTACACCGCCATTAGTATAGAGATTTAGCCCAAGTTTTCCAAAATCAGGTCCCTTCAGTGTCCCATTTACGCCTTCTATTACGCATTCCAAACCGCCGGCAAGCATGTAAGCATCGTCCTGCACGGCTAGTTTATTAATATCAATAGTGGATATATCCAAATAATTATTGAAAGACGAAACCACTTTCTTGTCAAAGTCCCTACCAGTCACTATATTGTAATAAACGCCTTCTGACTGTTCCCACATAAAGTAGTCTCCACTCTCCACTACAGTTAGATTACTGTCTTTTTCCCTGAGTTTTAGAAGTTCCTTGTCTGATACAGTAAGGTATCCTTTTTTGATGAAACCAGATAGAAGGTTATCTAGCTCATTTCTATCCAAACCCGGTTTATTATCTACCATTATCATCTAATTTATAATAAGATTAAGAAAACAGATAGTATAAATATTTTCAGATTCAGCTCACGGTACAAATCTTCACGCAATCTGTAACAGTTTAGCGCCCATTAATACCGGTCTTTGGTCAAGCAGCGCTCCAACCTCCGTCGACTGTAAGAGTGTGCCCAGTTATATAAGAGGAAGAGTCTGATGCCAGAAAAACCGCAGCTCCTTTTAATTCATCCGGTTTACCGAACCTACCCATAGGGGTTCTACCTTTGAAATGGTCAGCCAAAGATTTATCCTCGAGTATGTCCGTAGTCATCTCGCTAGGGAATACTCCTGGTGCTATAGCATTTATTCTTATTCCAGACTGAGCAAATTCCACCGCCATAGCACGTGTGAGATTTACCAGAGCACCTTTGCTAGCATAATAAGAAGGCACAGGCATTACATCTCCGAAAAGTCCGTATATGGAGGCTATGTTTATGATGCTACCTTTTATGTTTTTTGATAGCATCGATTTTATCGCGTATTTAGATAACAGGAAAGCGCCAGTTAAATCCACAGCCACTACGGCATCCCAGTCTTCTTTAGTTAGATCCAACGATGATTTTGCCTTCACTATACCTGCATTGTTAACAAGAATGTCTATTTTGCCGAAGCTGTCTTCGCACATCTTCACAACCTTAATTATATCCTCCTCCTTTGATATGTCAGCTATTACAGGGATTATCTTGCGTTTTGTTCGCGAAGCTATGTTATAAGCGTTTTCCTTGAGTTTATCTTCCCTTCTGGCGCACACAACCACGTCGGCTCCAGCTTCTGCCAAAGCTTCTGTGAATGCTACTCCAAGCCCACTGGACACGCCAGTAACTATAGCGGATTTTCCATCGAGTTTAAATGAATCCAGCACGCTCATAATATCTTAATCTACAGTGCTAAAATATATACTTTCATATTGTAATTTACGCTAGAATAAACGTCTACTTACTTCGTTATGTTTGGAAGTATATGTGAAAGCAGTCCGCTAGGTAGACCAGCGCCGACCGACGAGAAAGAGCAGTTTATACTTTCTTTGACCCTGTCAAACGAATAGTTCAAGCTTTCTACATTATTGTTATCATTCGTAACACCGAATACAAAGCATACGCTGCCATTGACCTGGGATATAGCAAATCGGCTGAAAGAGACATGTATACCTGCTATTGTCTCATTGTCAAGCGATATGATAAACCCTGGCACGCCGGACAGGGAAACGTTGTTTATTACGGCTTTACTCGACAAGTCAGATAAAACTTTGTACAAGTTTATAGTACCATTGGATATTTTTGTCCCACCGCCTACGACGATAGAGAGGCTAGACGGTAACTGTACTCCAGATAAATTACCCCTGACGTTAGATATAAACTGAGGTATAAAATTAACAAGTGATACCACAAAGGATGCTGGAAAAATAATGCCTATAGAGCCTATCGTCCCATTTACGCTGTAATTGCCGAACATTGGTAACAATTTGGTTACAGAAGAGGATAGCAACTGGCCGTTTAGCGAGACCCAGTTCGCTGGATATGAAAAGTTAATCGAAGGGGAGCTAAAAGTGCTGTTCGATGACGCGCTGCTAAAATAAGCTGAAACCGAATTGAATATCAGGCTGAGCGCGCCCGGAAATAGGACAGACAATAATATTATCCCAGCGACAACTACGACCGCCAACAGTATTATTATCGCTTCTATCCAATGGATTAGTCCCATAACTTATCCATAATATGATTTAGCTGTACCTATTTAAAATAGTATATCGGCATAACTTACAGAGAATCCATAGAACAATTATTTATACTTATTTCCTTCTATATAATAGTTAACTAATATGGATACATCTCTTACCGGCAAGGAAAAATTCATAAACGATTTGAATAAGATCCTGGCTGCAGATAGGCTGGAAAGGAATAGAATAAGTAGTGGTTTCTTGGAGATGGATATAAAACCGTTCATTGTAATATACACAGCCCACCCAGAAAGAACTATTAAAAAGCTGTATAAAAATAATATCCCTATATATTCTTATTCAAATCACAAGATTTTTACAAAAACCCCAATACGTTACTTTACACCGTGGCTAGACACAAGCGCGTTGCACAAGATGAAAAAAAAGGTACTGCGCTCGGTAGATTCAGTAGTTAATGACAACCGATTAAAAGAGAAGTTAGAGCTATGTTCTAAAGAACTTTTGGACTATCCGTCTTATGTTATAAAATCTCTGTCGGTAGCTCCAGTGAGCAAAGATAAAAAGAAAAAGCTAGAAGAACTTCTCTCTATAAACGATATCATAAAGTATAATAGATCGGATTATAACAATGTCATAGAAACAATAACGGACCAGACTTTTAATAATTTTGATATAGATGTATTGTCAACTAAAGACGATTATAATAAAGTAATAAGTATGGCTACTAAATCCGAATTGTGCTGGACTCCTTCTGAGACACCTTATCTGTCAGAGGAAATATTCAGAGATTTCAAATATAATGGCGGCACTATAGTATACTCTATATCATACAATAAAGAAGTTTTAGGGTTCGGTAGAAACTTTATATGCCTCGACAAACAAGGCAAAACACACCTGTTTATAGATCTTATAGAAGGGGGTTCGGTATATAGCCATGAAAAATATCACAACACTATAGAAGAGTGGGTAAACTGGGAAGGCAAAAAATTTGTAGGAGGCTTCAAGGCCGGCATTGTTTTCAGTTTATATCTCGCCAAAAAAATCGGTGTAGACTACATCACCGGCAACAATGTAGGCGCCGGAGAGTTATTCGATAGGATAGGGGGTTGGCGTAAAAGATTAGCATTCACGACTGAAGATGGTCTTGAACTGTATAAATTAGGTAATCCAATATATAATAATGCTACAGAGACATATAGGAATGTGGTCAAGTCGTTCGGTAAAATATCTGAAAGGTATTATTCGCTTGATATGAAGAATTTTAGCAGGGGTTGAATGGCCGAGAAATCTCGTATAGATGAAATGGATATGCCACTGGGTAGCGGTGCTGCAAAAAGTGCACTAGAAGAATACGGTTATGATACTTTTAGGACTATGCTTGGAGCTTATTCAAAGTATCACGACCTTTTTCTGCTGCGTCGCAAAACAGTTAAGAGAGGCTACTTCCCAAAACTCAAAGAATTTGACCGTTTTCACGCAGTTACGAACGATCTCGAGCACATCCTAAATATCAGCGAGGACAAGGCTAGATTTGAGAAACTTATAAGCAGTGAAATATCTAAATCCAATGAGCACAAGAAAACTTTCTGGCGCGATGAATACGCTTATTTTAATGGATTAGAAAGAGTAGTATCAGACAGCGGAGCGTACACGCAGTTCTGCGACTTCCTCTTAAGAATCAGGAAAGAATCCCAAAAAATAAGAAAAACATGCAGTACTGCATTCATGGATGCAGATATGAACCTATATTTGTATACGTTTGCTCTCTTCATGTTTTTTAAAGAAGCGGCTAGGCTTGCAATGTCAGATGCGCTTAGAACCAGTATATATCGGCATCTAAACGAATATATAAACAAACCTAACAAGGATGAAGCGACCCTAAGGGCTGAATTATACAGGCATGCCGATATGATGGACCTGCCTGCTCTGTTCGGTTCGATATGCTACACCTTGAAAAGCGGTCCTATCGGCTACGGCGAGATGCATTGGCTGAACGGTCTTAGCAGCTTAATCAGACAGGGCATATCTGAAAGCACTATAGAAGATATAATCAAGAAGAAGGCATTTTTTAATGGCTTCTCTAAGCAGCTCCCTAAAAAGTATGATGATTTGTGTGCCGCAGAAATTAGTATTCTAAGCGAAAATGCAGAGTCTGGTTTGTATACCATAGGTGAAGTCGCAGTTTCATCGTACAGTGGCGGATATCTGCGTGAGGTAAGGATGAACAACCTGTACTTTTTAGACGGTAAACTTATGCACCCAGTAACTCAGGACCACGAGTTTGCTTTATTGTATTACAGGGCTGTAAAAGAAGAAATATATGACAAAATAAGAAAATCCGCCCTAGAAGTGCTCTGTCCTTCAACTCTTATTAACAGATTTTGACATCCTCCCATCAATTAATTTATGGGGTTCTTCAGGTCTGGTGTCGCAGAGCATCCTTGCGTAGCATCTTTAGGGATATCAGTGTTCCCTTTGCATGTATCCCTGTCTGCATGCAATCGGAGTATGCCTTTGTTCCCCCCTTTGGATGGAAGGTGATAGCATCCTCAACTATGAATTTCGTGTCATAGTGCATCAACCTGTCGCACCTTACACTTGACTCTGAATACTCCTTTAGAATTTATTTCAGATATATACAAGAGACATTTACGATATTATGAGTTTTTGCAAATAAAAGCTTCTCGCATTCATCCCGCTTTGGAAATGGCTCCTCGGCGTAAAGAAGCTGCCGCAAGTTGAGTCCCAGCAAACAGGAATATAGGAAACAAAGTTTAAATTCATCCTCCAAATACCAATTATATGCCTTCGCATCTCCCTATATATAACAGACAGAAAGAAAAAAATCCACCAATTGGCATGAAATCACAGTCCGCCCTCGAGTACATGATGACGTATGGCTGGGCCATTTTGGTTATCGTGATAGTCGCTGGAGTCTTATACAGTCTGGGAATATTTTCTCCTTCATCATCTCTGTCAACAACAATAACGGACTTCTCAAACTTAGGGACAGTAAATGCAGTCTGTCTGGGAGGGACAAGCTTCACAATATCTATGGGAGACTCAACAGGTTACCCTATAAATATAACCCAAATCAACCTAACCTCCTCATCAAGCAAAACAACCTACAGTCCAAACATCCTAATCCAGCCCAACAGCATAGAAACAGTGACAGTACCATCTTCATCATTATGCACTTCAGGAGCAAGATATTCCGTTTCTGCTGTCATATCCTACCTGGAGCCAGGACAGATATTCCCCGGGCCTTATACATCAACAGGAACGGTGGCAGGAACAGCGGTTTCTCCTCCTTCCTCAGCTACTTCATATGAGCCATTGACGATAACCAACACCCAAAATCAGGGCACTCCCTCTCCTTTTCAGCAGATGATTAACGTCACCAGCTCCACTCCAGGCTGGGCAGACATCTCTTCGTCTCCTTTTGGCCAGAATGTTGAATTCTTCTCGGCGACTGGCCAGATTCTTGATTCCTGGTTAGAAAACTACACTCCAACCCATGCTATCTGGTGGGTCAAGCTGACTTCATCGATACCAGTAGGCTCCAAGCAGACGATTTACATGGGCTTTGCTTCTACGTCTACAAATCTCTTTAACACAAACAACATAGGAGAAGCCCCTCAGCTTTCTCCAACTTATGGAGAGTACAATAATATAGCAGATGTAATGAATACAGGTTTATTATACCAGTTCTATCAGTTAAATGGCGGCGGAATACAATCTCAGGCAACAGTTTACCAAGCACAATTGACTCCAAATTCAGTTTTCGCTTACGGTAGTTTAACAGCAACGGCAGGTCCAACACTATACCAATCAGCATTGTCAGGCAGCTCCCAAGATGTTGACGGAACTACCTATCCAAATGTCATAATAAACTATCAGTACGGTTATTCAGGTGGAAGTGCATTTCCAAATCCTCCAATAAGCAATCCACAGTATGTAATAATGAAGGCAATAGGTTTTGTAGTAGTTAACTCCCCAACAACAATATATGGGCTTACTGACGATGGTATGGGAATTGGTTATTCTGTTACAGGCGGAGCGCTGATACCATGGCTTGGCGGGTCTTCTACCTCAAATAACCCAAATAATATAATCAATTCATGGGCAGGTCAAGCTGCAACAGGATACAGCGGTACAATTACAACAGACGGCAGTTACAGGCTAGAAATAGATTATACAAATCAAGGTGGACCGGGTGAAGACGCAGTTTGGTCCAACAACTCTATTAATTATTACTCTCCTTCTCAACCTCCAAATGGTGTTATGCCTTCCGTAACATTCGGTAGTGTTTCTTAACGGTTTTACTTCAACCGGTCACCAAGGGTTAGAATTGCCCCTGCCGGGATTTGAACCCGGGTCTGCGACTCGAGAGGCCGCTGTCCTTGGCCTCTAGACTACAAGGGCACAGTTAATAATATGATGATGCACTAATTAAATAAGTATGGACAAGCGCTATCTAGCAGCAATGGGCACCTTTGTGGGTACTATAGTAGGAGCGGGTATATTGGCTCTGCCTTATGCAGTTTCTAAGTCAGGTTTTTTAATCGGGTTGTTGCTACTTTTTATAGTCGGTCTAGCGTCTATATTAATCACAATGTACACCGGAGAACTCTCCTTTGCATCCAAGAAAATACATCAACTTCCAATCTTAGTAAGTAAATACACCCGCAGAGAATTTAGAACGGGAGTATTACTGTTGCAGATACTTACAATCTACGGCGCTCTTATCGCTTATCTTATAGCTATAGGCATTTCGCTTAGTCTTTTGATAGGCTTACCTTACTCTGTGTCCGTCTTAATAATGTTCGTTTTGTCTGCACCGCTGATATTAAAAGGATATTCTTCCGTTGAGAATGCCGAAGCTCCTCTTTCTATAATAAAGCTCATCCTTATAGTCGCAGTATCCATACCGTTTATATTTATGGTCAGTGCGAACAATCTGTCTTTTATACACCCTCCTAAAGCATTGTTCTCTTTTGGGATAATACTCTTCTCCCTTACAGCATTCACTGTTGTACCCGAGATTAAACAGGAGCTCCAGAATAATAAGAAAAAATTCAACAGCGTCATTGTCATGTCCGTGCTAATATCTATAGGAGTATACATTCTTTTTTCAGCCGCCTTTTTGGGTACATTTGGCAGCGGGATTTCGTTGATAGCAACTAATTCAGTCGCATCTTATGGGTTTTCTTATCTGTTTTATATAATTACAATATTCATAGTGATAACTCCTTATCTTGCGTTGAGCTTAGTACTAGTGGACGCATTAAACTATGACTTCAAGATAGGCAGATTAAAGGGGTTCGTCTTAGCTGGGTTCATACCACTGGCACTTTCTCTTACAGGGCTTAGTTTCGAATATGTCTTAGATGTGATAGGAGGACTTCTTCTGCCTATATTGTCTATACTGGTTTTGATAGCAGTTCATAATGAGAGGAAAAGAAAAGGCACTACTAATTATAGGGTTCCAGGTGGTAACGCTGGATTAGTATTCACCGGTGCGGTTATGGTCGTTGGACTGTTTTACACACTGATTTATGTGATATGAAAATAGCGGTTTTTAGGCCGAAAAAAGGAGAACTGAAAGCGGTGATACGCTCGTATGACGATTTAATAATACTAAGCTATCTTCTTGAAAAAGGGGACCATCTAACCGCATATTCCCGCAGGAAAATCACTGTAGGCAGCGAACAGGAGATAAAGCTCGTAAAGATAGGCCTGTCTGTGGAGACCACAGAACTCGAAGATAATAGTCTTTCTGTTAGCGGAAAGATAGATTATTCTTCTGATGAAAATGTGCCGCTCCATAAATATCATACAATAAACATAACTATCAAGACTGGGTTCTCCCTAGAGAAAAAGAGATTCTTGAACTTCCAGGTAAAGATGATTTCTAAATCGAAGGAGAGATCACCTAAGATAGCGATATGCGTGTATGAGGACGGGTACGCTATATTCTACAGGATAACCAACTATTCGCTGAGGAAAGCTTACGAATTGAAGGAGAGCGTTTCAGGCAAGATGTTCAAGAACACGACCAGACATAATTTCTTGGAGAAGTTAGCCAAGAGCATATCAGAAGAGCATAACAAAGTAAAGTGGGATTTGTTCATAGTTGCCGGGACTTCTATGGACAATGAAGAGCTAAGAAGAGAGTATCTGAGCGACATTACGAATATACAGTATGAAACAGTATCGTACGCACACACCGGTATAAAAGAACTTATGAACAAAGACAAGATAAATGAACTTTTAAAGAGCACACAAGTGTCTTTACAAAGAAAACTAATAAAGGAATTTATAAACGACATATCAAATGGAAACACTGACTATGCATACGGATACGACGTGATAAAAGAAAAGATGTCTTCATCTGTTCCAGAACGGGCTATATTGACCAGAGATTTTGTTACCGAGCACAGAGACCTTGTAGAGGAACTCGACAAAGCAGGAGCGGATATGGTCTTTTTCGGCGAAAAGGACGAATCATTAGATTTGCTCAATGGATTTGGTGGCGCTATAGTCAAGTTTTCATAACATTAGTTGGCAAAGTAACTTCGAATTACTTATAGGAAGTTAAGAGTTTACTATTATTCTAATTCAATTATGCAAAGGAATATGGAAGAAGGTCGCTAAGCGAGACGGCAAACTCAGTCATCAAGAGAAGATATGGGGACTGCGTGGCTTCAAAGACATGGGACAGGCAGTCCGAAGAGGAAAACTTGATGGTGGTGGTGTACAATGTAGACGTAATCCTTTGGCGGAAAGGGACAAAACAAGCAAAGACTTACTTGTTTATTATAGGGTTTCTACAAAGCCAAAAATCCTAAGTTTTATTAAGAACCCACTGGCATTCGGCGAGTTTCTTCTTGCTTACTTATTAAGCGATGTATACTTATAATACAGGAAAAACAGTTGGAGATTAAGAGCAGGATTCTTGGACTTTTAGCCCTGGTCTTGTAGCCGAAATGCTTAAAAGCTATATAATCTAGATATTATACTATGGAGAAAGGGAAGAAAAACATAATGTACATTTTTACGTACTTATTATCCTGGCTTAGCGGTATAATTGTATTCGTAACAAAGGGGCAAAATGATAAAAGGATGAAGTTTCATTCATTACAGGCAATATTCTTAGGTGTAATAGCAGTTGTGCTTGATCTCATACTATTTTTCATACCTTTCTTAGGCTCGATTCTTGCCTTTCTGATATTTGTTTACGGAATGTACATCGCAGTAAAAGCGTATTATGGTGAGGATATAAAAGTCCCCGTCATAGCAGATTACGCGGCCAAATACTCGGACTACACTCCTTAAAAATACAATATGAGGTCAAAAGGATAGGATATGGACATTAAAACGGTGTACTTGTCAGTAGTTGCAGCTGTCATCGTGGCCGTGTCCCTGTCTATTTATTTCCTAGCCGGCCATTTTGGCGGCTCAAGTGGCGGCAGTCTAAAAATGACGTTCTCATCGAACGGCGAGACCACCGGTACAAGCTCAGTGACCGCGACATATAATTTGCAGGTTATCTTAGTTAACCCAACTTCTATAAATGAGAATTCCCTGTCTTTGTCTCTGAACTCTGTAATCCTCCACAAATTAACAGGATCTTTCACTCTATCGTTCTACAGCAATGGCCTTAAAACGGTCAGCTCCGGTCATCCGGTAGTATGGCTTTCTAATGCTGTAGGGGGCACGGGATACGCTGTATTTTTTGCGAGTTCTGGCCCTGCAACGATCTCGAAGGGGGATGTTTTAGACGTCATGTACGGTAATATTCAAATATCTAGCGGTACGATTACCATAAATCCTGTCCCGACTTCTACATGGTCAAATGTAACAATAGGTATGTCGTATTCTGGTTATTCCGGGTCGGAAAGTTTTAAATTATAACTCTAAATTAGTTAGGAACATGCTGCTGCCACGGTCCTACCCACATATTTTTAGCAGAAATGCGCTTTTAAGCGGGCTTCTATCATTGACCAAAATCGCAACAAAACGGTTAGGCAAATTTACACTATCAATATTCAAGAATGAGCCGCGATAGGCTATAGAAAGTGGTTTACGAAGTTAATTGGCCATTTTTTACTTTACCAAGTACTGTCATAAGGCATATAGGTTTTAAAGCTAGCAAACGCCGATTTATCGTACCGGCTTTGTTTATAAAGCCCAATAATGTGCTCTAAGTTTATATTCTTAGTATTATGCTTGAATAATCAAACTTTTTTTGTTTTATCCCATTTAGCCAACTGCATAAACTTATTGGTATTTACTCCAAAACCTAGTAGGTCTTCTCTTTTTAGAACATTAAATAAGCAAGACAAGCCACAAAAACCTTTAGAAAAATTGAGAAAAACTTCAGAGGATCTATTAATTTTGTGTAGCCCCAAATCTTTTAACGTTAGATCTTTGTCCTTTACTTCTACAAACACTAAATTTAGTAGTCGACCCAGTGCTCCTCGTTTTTAAGGAGCTTTTCTATCCCCGAGTTAAGGTCATTGACTCTTATTATTTTGCCTTTGCCATCTATTTCGTATTTGTGGTGAGAATTCCACGGCTGTGTTATCAAGTATAAGGTCACCTGTGAATTGTTTCCTCTTTTGATTATCTCCTCTGCTAGCGTATTTGCGTCATCAAATATAGTCTTGTATCCGTAGTTCAGCTTCTTATCTATGGTTGGTACACATATAACCTTTATGTCTGCGTCATAAAAGTTCTTCTTTAACCATTTCATGATGTACTCAGACTGTTCAATTGGTCTTTGTGTTATTATCTCGACTTCGTGTGTCTCTGTCAGCGAGTCCAGCGTTTCTTTTCCTATATTCGGTTTTATTTCCTCCCACATGTTGCTCCATATCTGGTCGTGCAGATCAAGAAATTCAGGGGTAGATATTGGAATTTTCCAAGTCTCCGGCTTGTAGTCACATATATCATCCCAGGTGTAATCACTTTGATGTATTTCATTGTAAACCTTAAGGAAAACTGTGTGAAAATCTGCGAGTGTACCATCAATGTCCAAGCCTACCTTTCCTTTTTGCATATGTAGTATTAAGAAGACAGACATTATTTAAACATTCCAGCGCAGAAGGCTTTATTTATAAAGTGTTTTTCGTTTACAAAGTCGTGTATTTTTCATACTTAATAAACAAAGCTTATCATACCGGCTTTGCACATAAACTAAGCCTATCCTTTAATTAAAGTCGAATTTGTGTTCACCGAGCCCAATAAATGTGCGTACACTCCCATAATCTTCTTATCTTTTATTCCGCATTTTTTCTAGTTCATTTAAGATTGCAACCAGTTTCTTATCTTTTATTCTGGTTCTTGCAGTCGTATAGAACTCTTCAAGATCTAATCCGTATTTGCTTTCATATTCATATGCCTGGATAGCCATTTCCAGTTTATCCAGCTGTTTCACAAATCTAGCCTCTGGCGTCCTGTCCTCTTCAAACTCATCAAATAGTTTTATGTACTCTTCTCCTTCTTTGCTGAGAGATGAAAATATCCGTTTTATAGCCCTGCTTTCTTTTTCTTTTTTTGATTGTGCCAAGTTTTCAGATATTTTTGTTCCTGCTCTTTCAGTAACTATGTCTCCTATTATAGATTCTCCGATATCGTGTATGAGTGCCATTTTAATCGATTTAAGTGGGTCAACATTCATCTCTTTAGCTAATAACATAGCTAAAATCCCGGTTCTAAAAGAATGCTCTGCTACACTTTCTGGGTGAGGGATGTTATTCCTTACCCAACCTGTTCTTTCGATTGTTTTCAATATGCCGATGAATTTGTTGAACTTAATAATATCCATCTATACAATAGAGCACAGATACTTCTTAAAGTTAATTTAGGAGTTTTTATTAACAATTTGGATTTATGTGCAGGAAGCCTAATTTGTGTGTAGGGGAAGGCTTTCTTTAATTGATGTGCAAAGCCAACATTGATGATAGCTTTAAATACTTTCGGCTGTTATACTTGAATATGGCGAAGTCTGCTTACACAGCACTGGATACAGCCAAAACAAGCGGAGAACACCTTAGAATAACGCTGTTATCC
>JAJZLM010000010.1 GCA_021850635.1 Nanobdellota archaeon | reverse complement strand
TGCTGCAGCCGAAGTATCTGGAGAATGTTTCTTTCTGCTCCTTATTAGGATACAACCTAAATTTGTATGCTGCCGACATATTGCCATTTTACCACTCTTGCTATTTATGTTTTCCATTTTTAAGTTCGTTTTCATCCCACTGCTAAAGCACGTGGGTTTTCCCGCTCACCTTTGATAAAATATGCAAAATATTATACGAAAAGCGAGAATCTCCTTGTTACTTAATAAACAAAGCCAAGAGCAAGAAACACTTTAATACTATAGATAGTCTTTATTATGTAATGGTAAAGAATCTTGAAATGACACTCGGTAATCTAGTGTTCAAAAATCCCTTGATTCTCGGCTCCGGCACAATAACAGAAAGAAAAGAGTTTCCTATCAAATCTCTTGACAGCGGTGCCGCGGCCGTTATCTCTAGAACACTTAGAATAAAAAATGAGCACAGGCCGTTGTTCAGACCATCTGTTTATTACAATGACCATTATATGCTTAATTCGGATAATCAAAATATAACACCAGTAAACTACTGGGTTGAAGAGATCCCCGAAATTAAAAAACATGGGCTAGTCGGGATAAGTATATCCGCGAGGAATCCGGCAGACAGCAGCGACATAGCCGAGATATTCAAAACAAACGTTGAACCTGATTTTTACGAGATTAACTTCTCGTGCTCACATTCGGCACTGTTGTACGGGAAAATATCCTACAAATCCGCCAGGAGTTCTCTTTCAAACGCGAGAAACAAGACAAACAAACCTATTTTCTTAAAATTATCGCTTGACAATATAGTACTAGATGAACTGAAAGGTATCGAAAAAGAGGAACTTGCGGACGCATTCGTGATGTCTAATTCGATTGGGCCCGGCCTGGCTATCAATATAAAAACGGGCAGACCTTACCTCCAGTCGGTATACGGTGGCGTGACTGGTCCTGCGATAAAGCCGTTTGTTCTGAGGTCCATATATGATATAAAACAAAAGCTTGACACTCCTATAGTTGGTGTTGGCGGTATAAGTTCCTCAGATGACGTTTTGGAGTATCTAATGGCTGGAAGCAGCCTTGTCGAAATATACTCCGCAGCGCACATCAAAGGACCTTCTATATTTGGAGAAATCAAAAATGCTCTTGAGGCATATTCTAAAAATAACAATGTTGATCTTAAAAGTGTAATAGGCTGCGCTTTAGAGGGAGGGATTTATGGAGAAGAAAGGTGTAGTAGTTAAAGTATCAGGTTCATTCCTTGATTCTATCCTAGAGGGAGATAACGCGGAGTTGGGAAAACTAAAAGAGTTCTCTAGAGCGATAGCAGACTTGCATAAATCATACAATGTAGGTATTGTAATAGGGGGAGGAAAAATCGCAAGGAGGGTAATAAACATTGGAAGAGCCCTAGGCAGAAGTGAAGCGCAGTGCGATATACTCGCTGACAAGGCACAAAGACTGAACTCTTCCGTGCTGTACAGTGCATTTGATAGGGACGTAATTTATGATGGTATAATAGATAATCTTACTGTTGCTAGTGACGTGATAACAAAGAAAGGCCTCATCGGTTTTCTTAGCGGTAATTTCCCTGGACAGAGTATGGATAACGTAGCTGCACAATACTGCGCGTATACCGGAATAAGAACTATGGTTAAGATAATCAACAATGTAGACGGTGTTTACGATGCAGATCCTAAGAAGTACAAGAATGCAAAATTGATAAATTCAATGAGTTATGATAAGTTGTTGGACCTAACAAAAAAAGACAGCAGAAAGGCAGGGTCTAGCAATGTATTTGATTATATGGCTTCAAAAGCAGTATCAAACAACAGAATAGAACTATATATAATAGGGTACAAAGACATAAATAACATAAAGGACCTGATAGAAGGAAGGTACGGTGCCGGTACAGTTGTTAACTCTTATGGAACAAGAAATAAGGATAAAGATAGCTGATATAGACAGCGTAAAGAATCTTCTCGAAAGTAAAGGCGCTGAACTGCTCTCATTCAAAGAGCAGGAAGATATGTATTTTGGGAATAAGGACATTTACAAAAAGCTAGGAAGGTCGTTCATGCTTAGGATAAGGAATTCCGGCGGAGAGTACGAACTGGCGTTTAAAGGAGCGACAGGGAAGGATGGGATATACGAGGAACATCAGATTAAGGTAAACAAAGACTACGCGGATGAATTAAAGATAATAATAGAGAGGTCTGGTTTCGAGCACATAATCACAGTAAATAAGAAAAGGCATTCGTACCGATACATGAAAGCGGAGATAGAGTTAGATCAGATAGATGGTCTAGGAGATTTTGTAGAGATAGAAATAATATCTGACGAAGCGAAGGATGAAGAATTAAAGAGCATCACAGCTGACCTGGGATTCGATAAGAACGAAATAATTCGAAAAGGATATGTCACAATGCTTTTGGCGAAGAACAATTCCCCCTATTCTAAATACATAAATGGATAGTTATTTTGAATAAAGTAATACTCATTTAATCCATAATGATAATGGATTGGAAGTCGCAAAAATACCTAGGCCCATCTTTTGATATAAACTTTGGGGTACTGATCTATATCTTATCTATAAGATAGAGACAGATATTAAAGCATTTTAGCGTACACTTTTCGGGAGATAGCATTATCCCTTAAGAAGGATAGCCCCGATCGGATTTGAACCGATGTCCCAAGCTCCAGAGGCTTGTATGCTTGACCACTACACAACGGGGCTATAACAGATATTCAAGAACTCTTGTATTTTTAACGCTTTTGAACCCCCAGCATCATTCTCGCATTCTGAAGCATTGAGTGGTCGTTGTTGAAGAATATATAGGAGGACGTAGGCGCTAATTGCGATATTTTACTTGCTATCTGGAAAAGTTCCTTTTCCTTGTACTTATACGAATACCAGCTGACTCTTCCATGCATCCGAAGGTAGATTGATTTACTAGTTTTCACAATGAACGATCCGATTGGGGAGTCTATGCTGACCATAGTAATCCCCAGGGCTTTGATTCTCTTGTATATCTCGTTATCAAACCAGTTTATATTCCGCACTTCAAGAGCAAACCTTTCGCCTAGGCCGAATCTGTCCTGGAATTCAACTATTTTATCAAGCGAATTCGGTGTCAGAATAGGCGGCAATTGAAACAAGTAAAATTTTATCTTATTATCTAGAGGTTCAAATACCCTCTTAAAACTCTCAAAGCGTGCATAGCTGTTTTTGTTGAATTTATAGCGGTGCGTTATCGTCTGATTGACCTTTACCGACCATTTTAAATCCTTTCCCTCCTCTGCCCACGTTTTTACCTGAGATGATGAAGGGTATCTATAGAAACTCGTGTTCAGTTCTATCGCATTCAACCCTGTTTCCTTTGCATACCAACCTAGACTGTTTTCTCTGTTCCAGGAGTATGCCCAACCAGAAGTTCCGACGTAGACTTTCATTAAATAGTATGGAGAGGGTGTGAAATAAGCTTTAGCACAGATGTGCAAAACCATTAATGCGCTAATAAGCATTTAAACTGCTGTTATTTAGTTATTAGATGAAGAAAAAAGCACCTAGATACGACAATTTATTATTTTACATATCTGTAGCAGCGATGGTGATATTGATATATTCAGTTTCCTTCATCCAGTTCGGTTCTAATCTTCAAAACGCAATATTTTTGATAGGTGCATTCATACTTTTCGTCTCAGCAACTGCAAGCAAACAGAAAGTAATCCAGGCGCTTGAAGTAATCGCTGTAGTCGGCATTGTTCTAGCTCTATTGAAAGTCTACGTGATTTATTCACTGATAACCTTATTGCTCCTCTCGCTCTTGATTGTGGGGTATCTACTTAAAATAGAACACTATAAAAAAGAGCCGATAGGCTCGATCGGAAGCGTAGGTTTTATACTGCTAGCGATAGGTCTAGCCTTTAACACTGGGTCATATCCGCTGGTTACAGGTTTCGCACTGGCCATAGGATCCATACTGATCTCAATATACGCAGCGACTGCCTTCTACCTGTACAAGGTAAGACTACAGATAGTCATAGCTATACTTGATATAGCATTCGCTGTAAGTCCTGTACTGCTCGTACTGAACACTCTTGGTTTGTAGAGAATATTCTCCTTATATATAGAAGGTGTAACTGGAAACTTTTAAATACACAGAACAAATTCTATACACCTATGAATTTGGTGTTTACAGAGGTATTAAAGGCAAAGATATGATACTCTCAACGAGTCAAATAGAATTCGCGGTATTTATTGCGGCTCTTCTTGGGCTGGCTTATGCTGCGATTCAAACTGCGCTAGTGCTAAGAGAAGACGCCGGTAATGACAAGATGCGTGAAATCGCAAAAGCGATACAAGAAGGTGCGACTGCTTTTATTAAAAGAGAATACACTGTTGTATTTATCGTCGCCGCTATAATCGCTGTTGTTATAGCCTTTGCATTCGGCATCACTGGTACAGGAGCTTATCTTTCGATAGGATTCATATTTGGAGTGGCTGGAAGCGCTCTAGCCGGCGCTATAGGTATGTTCGTCAGCATACGTGCAAACGTAAGGACCGCGGCTCATGCGCGTTCTGGTAATCTTGCCTCTACAATGAACTACGCGTTCAGAGGCGGCAGCGTTACTGGGATGTCTGTTGCTGGTTTTGCTCTTTTGGAACTAGTTGGATTCTATTGGGCTTTCAACGGGAACATACTGAATATGGTAGGAGTTCTTTTCGGAGCCTCATTGATGAGCCTATTCGCTAGGGTCGGAGGAGGTATATATACTAAGGGAGCGGACGTTGGTACCGATCTAGTCGGAAAAGTAGAAGCAGGAATACCAGAAGATGACCCTAGAAACCCAGGAGTAATAGCGGACAATGTAGGAGATAACGTAGGCGACTGCGCAGGCATGGCAGCTGATCTTTTCGAAACCTATGTAGTTACTGCTATGGCCGCAATGCTTTTAGCTTATTTAATAGGTAGTCCTTCGATATATTCGATATTCTCATCGATGTTTCCTAACGCTGTATTGTACCCATTACTAGTTTCAGCATGGGCTATAGTAGCGACTATAATAGGCACTTTCTTTGTTAGGATGGGAAAGAAAAGCACGATAATGGGTGCGCTTTACAAAGGATTAATAGCTACTACTATCACTGGAATAATAGGGCTGTATCTATTGGATTATTTGTTCATGAATGGCAATCTAGGGATATTTTTCTCGACAGTAGTAGGATTGATTGTAATGATACTCATAGTCGTGGTAACAGATTACTACACCAGTGCAGAATACAAACCTGTCCATAAGATAGCAGATGCTTCAAGAGCCGGCGCCGGTCCCACTGTGATAAGTGGATTGTCGGTTGGACTGCAATCGGTATGGATGCCCGCTATAATAGTCACAGGTGGTATACTTCTTGCGTACTTAGCTGCCGGATGGAATGGTTTTTCTTCCCCTAACACTTATCTTGGGCTCTACGGAATAGGTTTAGCTGCTGCAAGCATGCTTTCTGTCACAGGAATGATAATATCTATAGACGCGTTCGGTCCTATAACCGACAACGCAGGGGGTATAGCAGAGATGTCTAATCTCCCAGCAAAGGCTAGAAATATAACTGACCCTCTAGACGCAGTCGGCAATACTACAAAAGCTATAACAAAAGGATACGCTATAGGCTCGGCTGTCCTAGCTGCTCTTGCACTTTTCGCGGCGTATACATTCGCAGTTGCGAGTCAATCTGGTCAATCATGGCCTTCCTTTACGTCTAGTTTGACCCTTGGAAACCCCTTAATTGTAGCAGGACTGGTGATAGGTGCTTCTCTACCTTTCTTCTTTACATCCTTCCTTATGAACGCGGTAGGTGTAGCTGCGGAAAAGATGGTCTTCGAGATAAGAAGACAGTTCAAACAGATAAAGGGAGTAATGAAAGGGACTGCAAAACCAGACTATGAAAAATGCGTCGATATAGTCACGGTTACCGCTATCCATCAACTCGCCGTGCCGGCTATAATAGCAGTATCAGTGCCTTTGATAGTAGGGTTCTTGCTTGGGACTGTGGCTCTAGCTGGGCTTCTTTTAGGCGTTATAATATCAGGTTTCCCGTTAGCGATAATGATGACAGTTGGAGGAGGCGCCTGGGACAATGGCAAAAAGTACATAGAAAGCGGCCACTTTGGGGGCAAACACTCTGAAGCTCATAAAGCAGCTGTGGTCGGAGACACTGTAGGCGACGCTACTAAAGACACTGCAGGTCCTGCGATAAACCCTCTAATAAAGGTTGTAAACACGATCTCTATCCTGTTTATAGCTCTAATAGTGGCGCATGCACTTATCTAAGTTAGATTTATCCTGTCATAGAAACGTTTTTATTGGTATAAATTGTCCTACTATTTAAGGTGATAGTATGAAGTACGAATTTGAATGTAAGGATATAGGTATGAGTTGCGGTTTCAAGACCAGCGCAAAAACAAAAGAAGAACTGATGCCGAAGATAGCCGCGCACGCAAAGGCTGCACATAATCTAGACCCAATACCCCCAGACCTTATGCAAAAAGTTGAAACTGCTATAAAGGAGAAAAAAGGACTATTCTAGAGATATTTTCCGTATACTTTAGAGATAGGGAAACGTATTAGCAGCAGACCTTAGTTGAATGAAGCTTTCGGGTCTACGAGTACTTATCATAAGAGGGATTTACTAGGGGTACGTTGTACTTTACAGGACCCCTCTCCCTTATATAATCCGACTTTTTATAGCATTCTGCAGCTTTTTCGGGTAGTCTAGCTTTATTGTAATTATCTCCTGCTGACCTGTAAGCATAGATTTTAAGATCGCCGTCCTCATCGCTCAAAAGACTTGCTGCTTTTATGTATAGCTTGGCCGCTTCTAAATTGTTTCCATATGCGCTGTTAAGCCCTGCTTTCGGCAAGTATAAAGAAACGGCTTCTAGTCTGTAGTTCCTTATCTCATCGGAATATTTAGTATTCTCCTTAAAATCCGATTCTAATGCTGAATTTGCGCTAGCAAAAGCCTTATCCGCTATGTCCGTGTATCCCTTGGCTTTAGCACGTTTAATAATATGTTCTGACATGAGAATATTATCAAAGGGATAACTCTGCTTCTTCTGTGAGAGGGCAAGAGCATCCTCTAAAGACTTTCTATCATTTACCAGCCCTTTATCTATGCATCTGTCTAAAAGTTCTTTCTTTAAGCTTTCAGATTTCATATTACGCAATAGTTCTGTTGAGAAACCTTCATTCCTTCCATAAAGAAACTTCAACAGACCCGAAGCTAAAGTCTGCCTGTCCTCACGTTTTTGTGTGGTGTCGTATGAATCGCCTCCATACACCCTTGTGAAATAATCGGAAGCTTTAACAGCATAATCCATGGATTTTACTCTGCCTAAACTAAGCGCCTCTCCGAGAACATACATGCGTTCCCTATCATCTGAAAGTTTAGATAGCATATTATCCAGATGTCTATCACTTTCTATTTGGTTGTTTTTTACGTAGTCTAGCACGACATGCAGCCTATCCCCCAGCCCCATCCTTTCCAGCTTTTCAAGTAGCTTAGAGTTCTCTTTACCGCTGTTTCTATGAAATCCCATAAATTATCTTATTATTATATCACCACTATAGAGAAGTAATAGTATTTAAATGTTTCGTTTGCATTTTTACGCCTAAAAGTACAGTACACTAGGTCGTAAACTACGGTATTTTAGATAGCTTTTACAGCAGTATGTTGAACAAGTTCTCCAGGTCGTGTCTCAATTTTTCACCCTTGGAGGTAAGGCTATCGACGGAATCTGCTACAACGTTAAGCTTCATGTATCTGAGCCAGGGGCCGAAGTGTTTGCCACTCGCATGAAACTCAAGCGATTCTACCGGTACGCTTTTCAATTTCGATGCAAATTCCTGCACGGAAACTGCGCGTGCGACTTCTTTGCCGTTGCTTAGCCTAAAAATGAATTCTTTTCCAGGCTGGGCCTTCTGGTATACGGCTGGATTGACCTGCTTTGTAGGTGTGTTCTCATTGCTGCTTGAACCACTAATCTTTTGCGACAGCATATATTGATATATGTACTGTATATTTTAATAGTTTAAGTATTCGCACCGCTAGCTTAAACTTATAAATAATATCGTGTACAATTACCAAGAATGGATATATTCAAAAGTTACGATATAAGAGGATTATACCCACAGGAGATAAACGAAGATAAAGCTTTCCGCATAGGACAGTCCATAGGCACGTTCATTAAGAACAAGCCAATTTTCGTTAATTATGATAATAGAAAGGGAAGTGTAGAGATAAAACAGAACTTTATAGCAGGCCTACTTAAAGTCGGGGCTACGGTTTATGAACTCGGTATGGGACCTGTAACCGTGTCTGCTTTTGCCTCTTTTGTAGAGGACGCTTATGGGGTGTGTATAAGTGCCTCGCATAATCCGAAGGAATACACGGGCATACTGATGTATAAGAAAGGCGTAACAGTCACTCCAGAACCGATTAAAGCGGTGTATACCTCCGGAAAATTCAGGGACAAACGAGGAAAACCGATTCCTTTCGGATATGACGGAAAATACATAGATTATATAACGAGAGAGATGGGCAAACTCGACATACGTGTTGGCATAGATTCTATGGGAGGATCTACTACCTACATCGCACCTTTCGTCTTTGGAAGAGTCGGCGCGAAGGTAAATTCCCTTAGGACTTCCACTTCGCAGGACTTTTATGGTAAGGTACCAGAACCATTGGCCGAAAACGCCAGGGAACTATGCGAACTCGTGAGAAAAGAGAAACTGGATTTCGGCCTTCAACTCGACGCGGACGGAGACCGATGCCTAATAGTAGACGATAGCGGAAAAGCGCTGGACCCGATGGTAACCGCGATGGTACTTATCAAGCACCTAAAGTTAAATAGGACTGCAGCTACAATAGCCTGCTCTAGTCGCTTAGAAGCGTACACCGATGTAAAGTACACAAAGACAGGAAGACCGAACGTAGAAGCTAAAATGAAGACAGGAAAATACGACTTCGGCGTTGAGACTGCATCTCACTTCTATTTCGGTGCGTACTACCCATTCTCTGACGGTATACTGACTGGACTGCTGATAGCTTCTATAATAAAGAAGACTGGGAGAAAACTAAGCGAGCTGGTAGAGGAATTCCCACAAATATACTACAAAAACATTTCGCTGAAATTTGACAGTGCGGAGAAAATAAAACACAAGATGGCCAGCATAAAAAAGAACCTTAAACAGTACAAGAACCAGATAAAATTAGACGGCGTAAAAGTGCCATTGCATGATGGTTTCATGCTTTTTAGGCCATCGAATACTGAACCTCTTATAAGGGTATATTATGAGGGGATGACAGAGTCTGCCTTGAAGAGAATCGGAAGACTGGTAAATACAGTGATAGCATAATATGGACAACGATAACTGGATAATAGACATGTTAAAAGAAGGGGCTGGAATGGACGGAGACAGCATCAAAGCTGCGGTGAAGAAAAAACTCGACGAATTCCCGTCTCTAACAGAAGGAGCCGCTCTTAAGATGATTGCTACAGAAAAAGGCATCACACCTATAAAGAAAAAGCTAAGAATATCCGACATAAACGAGGACATAAAACACCTTAATATAGTAGCTGTGGTGAAAAGGAAATTCGAACCAAGAAAAGTAATGATAAAACAGACCCCTTCCACCATATCAAACATGATAATCGAAGACCAAACTGGTATTATAAACGTGGTGGTATGGGATACGAAAAAAGTTGAGCAAATACAAAAAGAAGCGTCCGAAGGGGATACAATATCGATAGTAAACGCTTACACAAGAAAATCGATGGATGGTGAGCATTATGAGATACACTTGGGCACCGGTTGTGCTATAAAAATAATACCAAAACCCAATGATGACATTAGACCAGTAGATAACGTAAATAAAATAGAGAAGATTAGCGGAATAACCGATACTCAGAGAAGATACATCGTAGGGGGTTTCCTTGTGAGGTTATTCACGGGTGGAGACATTTTTATAACTAGGTGTGGTATCTGTAAAAAGAGAGTCGTAGGCACCTGTGAAGTGCATGGGGAAAAAGCCATATCCAAGACCATGCTCATTTCCGGTATACTGGACGACGGTCTATCGAGCATACGGATATCTTTCTTCGATAAAGTAGCAGACAAGCTACTCTCGATATCAAAAAAAGACAGTTTAGAAGACAAGCTTAACGATATTTCGTTTGGGATCTACAACTTGGAAATAACTGGTGTACCGAATAAATTCAACAATGTAATATCCTTAAATGTAAGGGATATAAAGCCTGCTAGTTATCTATTATAAAGGTGTTATATATGAAAGTATCTGAAGGCGATAAATTTCCAGAGTTCTCATTGAGTGACGATTCTGGCAACATAGTAAATAATTCTAGTCTAACTGGGAACGTAAATGTAGTGTATTTCTATCCTAAAGACATGACCCCTGGATGCACTAAGGAAGCTTGCGATTTTAAGGATAACATGGAAAAATTCAAGACAGCTGGTATCTCTGTGTATGGTATAAGCACAGATAGCATCGAATCTCACAAAAAGTTCAAGGACAAACATGGCTTGAACTTCTCTCTGCTAAGCGATAAAGACAAAGTATTAGTAGATAAGCTTGGTATAAAATCTATAGTCGGTTCTGCCAAAAGAGTGACTTTTTTAGTGGATAAGAACGGGTCTATAATAAAAATCTATCCAAACGTGACCCCGGGTGGCCACGCGGAAGAGATACTAAATTTCATATCTGGAATAAATAAATAAAAATCCTAATCAATCAAAATTACGCAGATATATTTCCTCTTCTTTGTTCAGGACCTCAGAAACGGCATACATATCTTTCTTTAATCTATCTGCGCTCAGGTCTGGTATCATATATTCTATAGATAGAATTGGTTTGTTATACTCTCCAACGGGTATGCCATTCGACTTTATGCCCTTATATATGCACTTAGCATAGTACTCGCTCTCTTTTATTATGTTAGATGTATCTATATCCAGTTTCACGCGCTTTATATTTTCGTCGTTCTTCCCAGTCTCGACCGTGATAGATACTATGTACGGTCTACCAGAAAGAAGATTACTGAACTTATAAGAATAACCCACAGTTTCTTTGTCTTTCTTTAGCTCTCTGCCGGAAAAAGAGTTCAATAAGAACAGACAATTACCTTCGCGTACTATGTCCGCCAGCGTTAGGTGCTTTGTCATAACGTCTTATATGAAAGGATTCTATATTTAAGTCTTTTTTGAGATAGTTTGCATCATTCTGTATTAGGAGGCTTCTACCTTCTGTATAGACCCTTGTTTTCCAACGCTAACTTGTATTTCATCGCGGAAAGTACGCGTGTAGCCTCCTTTTATGTCCACTTTATCACCAACAGACACTAAGCTTATCTGCTTTCCCCACAGAGACAGACTTACTGTTCCGCTTTCATCCTTTATCTTTGCAGTTGCTACAGTAGAATTACCAAACTTAGTTATGACATCCCTCGGTTCGGATATCTCGGTTATCTCACCGGATATGTCTACGTTGCTCATACCATCTTTCAATTCACTTATTTTCATAGTTTATCACCCCAAATATCCTGCATACAGTAGAGGCAGGAGTATTGTAACATCTCCTTGGACATTTATAAACTTAGCTTTGGGCTTTATTTTACCCCAAGACACGGCCTCCTCCAGCTTCGCACCGGAGAGACTCCCATCCCATTCCACAGCAGTGGTCATATATATAGCATAATCCAGGCCCCCCCCGAACTGCGCCCACCAGATTGTATGGTGTTTGGAAATGCCCCCTCCTAACATCAGCGCACCAAGCTTCTTGGACTTCATCACTATTCCTGCTAGAAAATTCTCGTCGTCTATCAGGTTGATTTTAAAATCCCTGTCTTTCTGGGTATACATCCATATCTGCGAACCAAAACTGCCGTCAGTGAAACCTGGTATTATTATAGGTATATTATTCTTCCAAGCCCAGTAAGTTATCGATTCCTCTGCTTTAGGTTCGTCTTTTATAGATTCGCCTATGAAAGATATGAGCTCGCTCGTGGAATATTCTTTTTTAGCTTCTGCAGCTTTCTTTATTATGGGTATCAGCTTGTCTTCTAAAACTAGTCCATAACTCTCATTTGGTATGAATATATTGTATAGTCTGTTTATCCCCTCTTCTCTCAACTCCGCATCGTCGGCTATGTCTGTACCTGTGTAATAATCTTTCCACACTCTAGCAAGATCGTGATCCATAGTACCAGCGGTAGTTATTACCACATCCACTAACTTATTTTTTATCATGTCCTTTATCACTCCTCTTGTACCTGTAGATATTATGTCCGCTGGGAACGACAAGAACTTGACACAGTCTCTATCCCTTTGCATCTCCTTAAATATACTAGACGCGTCATCCAACTTTCTTGCAGTGAAACCTCCTGCTTTGCCGAATTGTGCTATAAGGGAGCTTATGCTCTCTCCTTTTCTTATCTCTATATTTTCGACTTTTTTACCTAACATACCTCTATTATTTGATTGTCATGCTTTAAAAATATGTAAGAAGCGCTTATTATGGTGCCAGCTGCGTGTCCTCCACAACTTATGGTTCTAATATCCGTGCATCTCCTTTATTATAGTATTTATGAATGCAAAGATAAGTGTTATTAACTCCGGAGTATGAAACCATCCGAAATACTTAGGTATTACTTGAATGATGCGGTTATAGAAAGACTTCTACACGTAAAAGATAGGGAATGCGCTGTGCGCTACGGGGAGAACTTCGGAAAGCGCCCTATGTATTTTCAGTACAAAGGCGATATAGAGAACCTAATACGCACTGGTGCGACAAGCTTTCATATCAGCGAAGAAAGGTGGCAGAATCCTTTGGAACTCAGCAAAGAACTCACCAAGGAACAGCTTTCTTCGATAAGGAAAGGCTGGGATATGGTGATAGACGTCGACTGTAAAAATGTAGATATATCTAAGATATTTACAAAGATGATAAAGGAGAAACTCGAACACGAAGGTGTACATTCACTCTCAATTAAATTTAGTGGAGGATCTGGTTTCCATATGCTCGTTCCATTCGAAGCTTTCCCAGAGTCGGTTAACCACATAGACACAAATAGGTTGTTTCCAGATGCTCCTATGATTATATCTCTGTTCCTTAAGAGCGAACTCTTCTCTACCTTGAGGGATACTCTCAGGAAGGACTACGGCATCAAGAAACTCGCGTCTATTTTCGGCATAGACGAGAACAAATTACTTGAAAACGGAGAATTCGACCCATACAAAATAATAGACATAGACACTGTCTTGATAACAGAAAGACATATGTTCAGGATGCAGTATTCCCTCAATGAGAAAAGATGGCTTGTCTCGATCCCTATAGACAAGAATAGGTTAGAAGATTTTAAACTCGAAGATGCAAAGCCAGAGAACGTAGACACTAAGCTGGACTTCTTCGACCTACACCCATCAAAAAATGAGGCTACAAACCTATTCGTAAGGTCATATGATATGTTCGAACCTGAGGAAAAGACGGAAGAAGAAGCCGCTCCTGTCCATTACAGCGAACTAAATCTCTCTGTGAACCCAGAATACTTCCCTCCCTGCATAAAATTGATAAATGCCGGACTTTCGGACGGGAGAAAAAGAAGCGTCTTCATACTAACGAATTTTTATAGGACTATAGGCAGGAATAAAGAAGAAGTCCTTAAGCTTCTCCTAGACTGGAACAAGAGAAACAAGCCTCCTCTGAAGGAGAATCTTATAACCCAACAAGTAGAATATGCTTTTTCTTCTAAGCAGTATCCTCCGCCGAATTGCGACGCACATGGCTACTATAAGTATTTTAATGTCTGCTTCCCGGATGAGACGTGCAAACTCATAAAGAATCCACTATCTTATTACGTGAGAAAATCTAGGAAAACTCTGAATAACAGAAATGTGCACGTGTCTAAACGAAGACAAGTCGAGTGAAATTCAATCCTTAAAACGCGATGGGTTCCTCTTTATCTCGTCTATTAGTTTTGGTATACTATTGTAGAACTCTCCTCTGCCGAGTTCCTCGCGATTATGTACCCCTATAAAGCCTATCCCAGCTCTTTTCGAGGCTATCCCGTCGTATGGGCTGTCTCCGACGTAAAAAGTCTTTTTTCTGTTAGCTTTTAACAGCTTGATTGCCCTCTTTAATGTGTAAGGATTCGGCTTTTCGTAGTGGATATTCGGTGGGGTGATTATAATATTCGATATCTTCTCTAAGTGTAACACTTTATCAAATTTATTGAGTTCTTCTGGACTCATAGACGTGACTATACAGAATTTTATACCTATGTCTGTAAGAAGCTTTGGCAATGCCGTAGCTCCCTTGAAAAACTTGATCTTCTTAAGGTTTTTATCATTAAAGAATTCGGCCTTTTTTTCCTTTATCTCCATCTCGTTCTTTAGCGATATCAAAGACGACCCATACTCGCTACGCATCATGCTAAATGTTACTTTTAGAGGGTACCTAACTACTCTAGAAATGAACTTCTGTGAAACGGCCCTGCTACCCACTACGCTTTTTATAGCGTTCTTCAACGCAGTCATGTGCAATAGTGTGCTGTCTATGAGAGTGCCATCTAAGTCGAATATTATCGCCATCAAATAATTAAACTTCAAATGTTTAAATACAAATCGCACGCGATGATTATTATAGACATAGAAGCTAGTAGCTTAGGTCCTACTAGAAATTTTATACTTAGCTTAGGCGCTGTTGAAGTTGAGAACCCCTACAATCAGTTTTATGAAGAAAAATAGACTATATATCCAAGGCGAGAATCGAAGAGATTATCAATTTAGAAGCTTCTTTTTCATCGAACCCCCTAGAAGTAAGATAAAAAAGCTGCTCTTTGTCTATGTTCTCTATAGATGAAGAATGTTTCGCGGAAACGTTATTCGAAGAGATATCCAGTGTAGGCACCGAATCTGTAAACGCATCACCTTTGCTTATGTTAAGGGTCTTAGTTTCGAAGTTACCGCTACATTTCTCTTTGCTCATTTTTAGAATGCCTCTGAATATTAAAACAGACGGACCGTCTATAACTCCTCTACCTATTATATGCGAGTTGCTCTCCCTACCAATGTGTATGACATCCTGTACGCAGTCATAATGTGCGCCGTTGTCCGCGTATACGTTTATCCTAGACATTAGGGAAGATTTCTCGCTTAATTCACTGTATGATTTTAAAAAAAGAAATGAATCCTTTATGTGACTGTTTACGAGTTCCAATTCGGAGCCTTCAGCTAGAACGTGCCCTATCCTGATGTATGTAACGCCACTATTTTCCGACTTCAATTCAAGTCTATTTTTAGATCCAGGTGCGGTAATTATTTTTAATAGTATGTTAAATAAGTCATATTTTCCGAGGTCTATCGACACGTTAGAGTCTTTCTCCATATTTATTATTATACTACCAATCACCGAAGAATTATGTGAAAAAACAATTTTCTTGTCACCAGAAATGCTTAGATTACTAGAAAAATTATGCAATTCATGGTTTATCCGTATCATAGGATCTTCCTCTTCAAACAAACCATCATATTTTGTTGCAGTGTCCAGTCCAGTAACAGTTATAGCCTTTGATGCCTCCACTTTTTTCAGGTCTAACTTAGAAAAATCAGTATATCTCGGAGTAGTTGGCGAGTCCTTCCATTCTTTTTTTGAATAAAGATTGATGCCCTTCTCTTTTGCTAGCTCTGCTATAGATGCCATACTTAGTTTATCCCGTAGCGCCGGGCAACGTTGATATCTCAGTTTCTATAAGCCTATTTATCTCTACTGCAAATTCTAGAGGTATCTCTTTGAGTACAGTGTCAAGAAAACCTAGCACTATTAAGGAGCGTGCCTGAGCTTCTGTAACCCCTCTAGACATCAAATAGAAAAGCTTTTCTTTGGATATTTTACCTACCGTTGCTTCATGATACACCTTTGCACCTGAATTTAAGACTTCATTATGCGGAAAAGTCGAAGTAGACGCGTTCTCGTCGAGTAACAATGAATCACACTGTGTGTACGCCTTTGCTCTGTCGGCATTTCTGTTTATCCTAAGCAATCCGCGGTATACCGAGTTACCACCACCTAGACTTATGGACTTGGAGATTATCTTCGCTGTCTGATTCGGTGCTGACATTATCACCTTCGATCCGCTGTCCTTCCATGTACCTGGCTGTGCGAATGAAATTGTAAGACTTGAGCTACTAGCGCCCTCCCCACGAAGATAAGATGCGGGATACAACATAGTTACCTTCGAACCTAATGTAGCTTCCACCCATTCCATATGTGCATTTTTGCCTACTATAGCCCTCTTCGTATTAAGGTTGTAAACGTTACGACTCCAATTCTCGGCGGAGATGAATTTTACTCTTGCATTCTCCTCCACGAATACTTCCACCACCGCCGCATGAAGGGCTTTGTTATCCGGTTCAAATATAGGTGAAGAACAGCCTTCCACATAGGTCACTTCACTTTCTTTGTCAGCTATTATAAGAGTATGCTCAAACTGGGCGCCGCTCTTTTTATTCATCCTAAAATAAGTCTGTAGGGGAGTGTCTATCTTCACGCCCGGTGGGATATATATAAAACTTCCGCCGCTCCACACTGCGCCATGAAGCGCAGAAAACTTGTTATCAGTAAACGGTACAGCTTTCATGAAATATTTCTTCACAATCTCTGGATATTTCTTCAAAGCTGTGTCTACATCAGTGAATATCACGCCTTTGTCCTCCCACTCTTTTCTTAATTTAGCTACGACACTGTCAGAGTCGAACACGCTCAGAGAACCTGCTAATATTTTCCTTTCCGCTTCTGGGACCCCAAGTTTTTCGTAAGTGTCCTTTATTTCTTTAGGTATTTTCTCCCAGTCGTTCGTAAAAGGAGAATCCGGCGGGGAATAATAATAGAACTTGCTAAAATCTATATCCTTGACAAGATCTGGATAGCCCCACGTAGGCGTAGCTCTCCTGACGAATTCCTTGTAAGCATCCAGTCTAAGGTTTAGCATCCATTCAGGTTCCTGCTTTATTTCTGAAATTTTCTTAACCAATTCTTCGCTTATACCTTCACCAAAATCATACTTGTATTTTGTGTCAGTGGTAAAGCCGTATTTATAGTCCTTACCCACCCCTTCTAGCTGTTTCAGCTTTTCTTCTGCGCCCATGCGAATCCTTCCTTTTCTATTCTATTGGCTAATTCTGGCCCTCCAGATGCAACTATACCGCCATTATTTATTATGTGAACGGTGTCTACATTCAAGTGATTAAGCACGGCTGGGTTATGGGTGACTACTAGTGATCCTATTCCCAATTCATTTATAATTTTAGATATCTTTTTTATGCTATCTACGTCCAAACCTGAATCAAATTCATCTATAAGAGCGTATTTTGGACCAAAAATAATCATCTGGAGTATCTCAAGTTTCTTTTTCTCCCCTCCAGACGCGGTTGTATTAAGGCTGTTAGCCAACAAATCTTCCTTTATCTGTACCATCTTCTTCGCTTCCTCTAATCTTTTTAGAAAATCATCTCCCTTCTTATTTGTTAATTTTAGATATGCTGAACGCATGAACCTCAGAGCTGACAGTCCGTCTATCTCCTCCGGTTCCTGAAACACCATGAAAAGACCGTGCTTAGCTTTTTCATAGGTAGTTATAGAAGTAATATCTTCTCCATCTAGTTTCACCCTACCCTTTGTTATATGGTAAGATGGATCCCCCATGATGCTTTTGCAAAGCGTACTCTTACCGCTTCCGTTAGGGCCCATAAGAACTACTATCTTACCGCTCTCGACCGTTATATTTATGTCGTGTATTATTTGTTTTTCGCCTGCATTCACCTGCAGGTCCTCTATCTCTAGCATAGAAACCCCTCCTCTATTTTAGGGATTTTATGTCGGCTAAACAAAGAAACTCGCTTTTGTCCACCTTCACGATGCCCGCGCTCCTTATTTTTTGACAGATATCACATGTCTTTGTGTTGAGATCTATTCCGTTCTTAGCAATTTCTTCCACTATTCCGTCTAAATAAGAGCCCATCGTGCTGTTGTTGGAAAGTGTGCCCAGCATGTCTCCCCTTATCTTCTTCTTGTATTGGGATATCGCAGGCTGCGTTATCCCTAATTTCTTTGAAATTTCGATCTGTGTAAAACCAAATTTTACCATCTTCAACGATATTGCCGCCCTTACTGCGGGCATTATCTCGTTAAGTGTGGTCTTGCAAAAGACTTGTGTCATACGTTATTATAGACACAGCATTATTTAAATATATAACGAGGTTATAAAGTTACAAGTGTCTAATGATACGCAAAAATCACTACGTTACCACAGCTTTATCTTGTACGCTGTTAGATTAGCGAGAACGAAAATTATGAATAACACGAGACTCGATGCTGCGCTTATGTATGATAACACTAACATCAATGTGATGAAGCCTGATTCAATAAAGTACAATATAGTATTGTGGTATGCCATGAAAGACCCGTTGAATCTATGCAGAGGAAGTATGTCGACTAAAACGTACAATATAAGAAGTATGCCCGAATAGAACAGTGGTTGTGTGGACTTGCCTCCAAGTGATATGAAGAGCTGCGCGAACGCCAGTATTGCTATGAAAGAAAACAGAGACGTTTCCCATTTATCCTTGTTTTTTATTTCTCCACGCTTTAATCCTCTGAGCGTGTTTGCGCGTTTATATTCCGACACATTCATTACCGGAATCGGCACGGCTACCCCTGCTATTACTGACACGATAATAGTAGCTATGAACGAAAATATCAATCCTGTAAACCACGGTTTATAACTTAGTCTGATTTCAAATACGGCGGCTACAATTGATCGGACTAAGAATACTACAGCTGCAGATACCACTGCCATGACAATGTAAAGCCACACAGGCCCGGCATAGATGAGAACAGCTGCTGTAGCCAAAGGCACGGACATAAATAAAAGATAATATATATAGTCTGTAATTTTCAAATTTCCTAAGCCAAATCTGCTGATTATGTGGTGAGCTAGGTGGTCCATCTCAGATTTTTTTATCATTCTTTACCCCTCCTTTTCTCATCGACCTGATGTGTATTAATACAAGTATAACTATCGCGATTACGAGGACAATCACATAACTGTATTCTGCCAGCACACTGAGTAGGGACTGAGGTGTAGAGGGTACTGGATTAGAGTATATATTCGAGGATAAGATCGTTCCGTTCTGCGAAGGATAAAAAGCGGCAACGCTTACTAGCCTGCTATTCGGTATTACAGCCGAAAAGGACATAGTGGATGTTGACACTACTTTAGATACATTGTAGAACACATCTCCTCCATTTACATCGAGCACGAAAGACAGCGTTAAATTTATCGGTACATTGTTATGATTTATAAGCATGACCGTGAAAAGACTTTCGTTTGAGTTTATCTGCTTTAAAGTCGCGTTGAAAAACGTCATGTTTATTATAGGGGAAATTAGAGTAGTCGTGTAATCTCTCGTAATGTACTGTGACCCGAAATCGGCCGAGAACGAGAAGTTAACGACTGTGCTAGAACGCGACTGTAATGTCATATTGACAGGTATTTTGAATGAGCCCCCGGGTTCTATCCCAAAAGACTCGATATAATCCAGTGAGAAAAGGACATCTTTAACCGAGGGCAGGCTCCACGTTATGTTCAAGGGGGTATTACCAGTATTGATAAGATCCAGGACTAGATTAGCCTGCAGAACAGTAGCTGTTACGTTGTTTATAACTTTGGACCTGTTAAAGGCGTAAGTGTAATCTGAATGGCTTGCGAATCCGAAATTCGGAGTAGGAAGTATAAAAACATTGGAGTTGGACATTAAAGGGGACACTAGCGCAGAGAACACAATATGTGAGGGGTAACTGCCGTACATAGTATTGGTCACGTTGTATTTGGCTATGTAGGTCTGCGCACTGTTCGCAGGTATGGTCCCAGACAGTACAGAAACGTTGCCGAGATAAATGGTATACGATGTACTTTGAGGAAAATCTCCAGAAAAGTTAAAGAAAACGTTCTGATTTATGCCAACGGATACGTTCATTACATTGAAGTACGCGTTTACAGAGGTTGAATGTGCACCTCCTAAAGCAAGAAGCATGGCTACGATAGCCATCAAAGACAGCACTAGTATTCCATTTTGCATTCTAAATTATACCGAAGCAGAAATTTAACCGTTTCCGCGGTAGTTTAGCGACGTTCTTTCCATTATATAGAATTGAACGTTTAAATTTTATCACGTTGTTATTGTCTGTATAGGTTGCTACCATGGAAATAAATGCATTTTTGATACTCGCGTTCCTTTTAGCTGCCGGTACGCTAGCATTCATTTTCGGATTGGTCGTTGAGAATATTTTGAGTCCAAAGGTAAAACCCATTGGCATGGGGAAAACTGCAATCGAAAGTGCGGAAAAACCTTTAACGGTGGCGAGGAGATTGGGTTTTCAGTACTACTTTTACGCTATGCTTTTCGTTGTATTAGAAGCCCTATTCGTACCTCTATTCCTGTGGGCGGATTCGATTAGGGCCGATGGGGTGTACGTGTTCATAGGAGTTGCGATAGCCATGCTCTATCTGTTTCTGTTCATAAAATACATATTCAAGACCCAAAACGTACTCATGGAGGGCATGCAATGAACCCTCTAGACAACAAAGAGAACTCTGCAGGAGAATTTTCCTATTCTGGATTAGGCGATATAGTGTTCATGAAGGCCGAAAAATTTATAGATACTGTGCTGAACTGGTCAAGAGGATGGTCGCTATGGCCTGTAACTTTCGGTACTTCGTGCTGTGCAATAGAGATGATGACATTCGGAGCCACTAAAGTGGATGCTGATAGAATGGGAGTTCTTTTCGTAGGGGACTCCCCAAGACAGTCTGACCTTATATTGGTTAGTGGCACTATAACTAAAAAGATGGCCAGAAGGCTATTGAACGTGTATGAACAAATGCCATCTCCAAAGTACGTGATAGCAGTAGGTGCGTGCAATATAAGCGGCGGACTGTACCATGATAGTTACAATACTATAGCAGGTATAGACAGGATAATGCCTGTTGACGTGTATATACCAGGATGCCCACCTAGGCCTGAGCAATTCCAGGATGCAGTAAGAGTCCTAAGAAAACTTATACAGCAGAACGAGATAAAAAGGTATGCCAAGCAAAGTAGTTGATGCGTTGAAAGACAGTTTTAAGGACAATGTCACAGTACTATCAGATAACGGAGTAGAAGATGTTATTGTCTTATCTGACAAAAAACTCTTAAAAGAAGCGGCAAAACTTATAAAGAAGATACACGATATAGTGTTTTTAATAACAGTAGTGGATAGAAACCCCACATTCGAGATTGGTTATGTTTTCTCTAATTATGTAGATAAAAGCATACTTAATCTTAGAGTAAACATAATGCAGGATGATTTAAGTATAGATTCTATAACGAGCGTTTTTCCGTCAGCTGATTGGGAGGAGAGGGAAGCCTACGATATGTTTGGGATAAAGTTCAACGGACATCCTTCCTTAAAAAGGATACTCCTACCGGAAGATTGGCCTGGCCATCCTTTAAGAAAAGACTTTAAGGTCACCGACGACGTGAGAAACTGGACTGGCTTAGACCTGAAATTCTAACATGGAAAAACAGAAAGGTGTAATACTAAATATAGGTCCTGTCCATCCAGCCACACACGGCGTGCTAAAGTTAATAGCAGACCTTGAAGGAGATACTATAGACAATATAAAAGTAGAAATAGGTTTCCTACACAGGGGAAAGGAGAAAATGGCAGAGATGCGCTACTTTTCGAATTATTATCCTATAGTCGACAAACTGGATTATGTATCGGCCTTACAGATGGAGATACTATTCGCATCGGTAGTGGAGAAAGCCGCAGGTATAGAGATACCACCACGTGCGGTCTACATAAGAACTATAATGGCGGAAATCCAGAGGATTATGAGCCACTTAGTGTTCGTGGGTTCTTTCGGTATGGACGTAGGGAACTACACAGGATTTATATGGGCGTTCAGAGAGCGAGAGGAGCTCATGACCGTAGTCGAAGCTATTAGCGGCGGCAGACTAGCTCCTATGTACATATGCAACGGCGGTACGTTTTATGACTTGCCAGAGAACTTCTCTTATATGCTGTCTCCAGTTCTAGACAGGATAGAAAAAAAGGTAAAAAATGAGTACGCTACACTTTTCCAGAAAAACAATGTGTTCATTATGAGGAGTAAAAGTGTTGGAATAATAGATAAACAACTTGTTAAGCAACTTGGAATAACTGGGCCGAATATGAGAGCAGCTGGCATAGAACGTGATATCAGAAGAATAGACCCTTACCTTGCATATGAGGAGATGGAATTCGAAGTTCCCACGGAGGAAGATGGTGATGCTTATTCACGCTTTTTGATAAGGATAAGAGAGATAATCGAATCCATCAAGATAATCCGTCAGGCAATGAAGAAATTACCCGCTGGATCCTACAAAAAACCAGTCCCATGGCTCCTTAAGATACCTGCAAAATATACATTAGTCCGACATGAAGTGTCTAAGGGAGAAATGGCCATGCATATGGTAACCGATGGAGGCATGATGCCATACAGACTAAAAATACGCAGTCCTACTTTTTTCTCCTTAAAAGCATTAGAGAAAGTTTTGGTAGGTAGCAGAATAGCAGACATAGTCGCGGTTATAGCAAGCATAGACCCTGTAATGGGAGAGGTAGACAGATAATGCTATCATATGCGTACGCTGTGCTGTCAAGGTGGCTGCCTTACCCATTAAATTTAATAGGAGCTCTAATAGCGCTATTGGTGGCTTCACTTGCAATAGTCGCCGTCATACCTATAATTATAGGCTGGGTAGACAGAAAATACGGAGCAAGGATACAGTCGAGATGGGGACCTACATACGTCGGACCTTTCGGACTTTTGCAGAACGTCGCGGATCTGATAAAGTTGCTCGGTAAACGTGTGATAACGACTAACGTAGATATCTTATCGTATACATTCGTACCTATAGCGTTGACTGCAGCTGCTTTTCTCATGATATTGATAATACCTTGGGGCGGACCTAACCTCTCTATAGTAAACATACCGTACAACTTACTTTTTATATACGTAGCTATGGCAGTATCACCATTGCTTATATTGCTAGCTGGTTGGAGCGAGAACAATAAGTACGCTATAATAGGTGGTTTCAGAGGCGCAACTCAGATAGCTACTTATGAATTAGCGCTTATAGTGACCATACTCAGCGTAACTATCCTTTCAGGAAGTTACAATATAAACGATATAGTTGCGGGTCAGAGTTCTGTGTGGTACGTTGTGTATCTGCCACTAGCTTTCATATTGTTCATAACAGCTGGCTATGCAGTGGTGGAAAGAGATCCTTTCGACATACCAGAAGCCACACAAGAGCTACTTGCTGGCTGGAAAGTAGAGTATAGTGGCTTGAGATACGGTTTATTTTTACTTTCGGACTATGTTAAAATATTCATGCTATCTATGCTGGTGGTATATCTTTTCCTAGGCGGATGGAATGGACCTCTTCTCCCTGCTTTTGTATGGTTCTGGATAAAAACAATCGTGACTATGATGATTCTTCTGACGCCTAGATGGGTATATCCTAGAGTCAGAATAGATCAGTTGGTAAAATTTGGATGGAATTGGATGCTTCCTCTTGCGATCATAAATCTGCTGGCTGTGGGGATGGTTGTTTTTGTATGAGTATAAAAGAAACTGTGAAAGCTGTAGGTTACGGGCTTCTCAATGCTACTAAAAAACCAGTCACAGTTAGATACCCCGAGGAGAAGATGCCATTGGCGAAAAGAAGCAGGGGAATGCTAAGCCTTGACCTTGATAATTGTATAGGCTGCGAGCTCTGCTGGAGGATATGCCCGGCAGACGCAATACAGATGCAGAAACTTGACCTGCATCTCAAAGTAAATGCGAGAGACGAAGCGCCGGCCATAGATTTTAACAAGTGCATATTCTGCGGATTGTGTAGCGAGATCTGCCCGCCGATTGTCCTGCATCATACGCATGAATATGATATCTCCACCGCTGACCGAGAGACTCTGATGTATACTCCTTTTGACTTGAAGGAGGTTTACCTCAAACTAGTGAAAGGAAAAGAGGATGAGTATGACATACATAAAAGAGAAGAGCCTGGACCTGCCACAAAGCCTCCTGTTACAAAACAACAATAGTGTGAAGCACTAGTATGTTTCTTTGGTTAGTAGATCATATTTCGAAAGGTATTTATACTTGTTATTCTCTATTAAAGAGTAGAAAATATGGATAATAAAGGAAAGAAACGTGGACGACTGGATAAACTGCTTGAAGCAGCATCAAACGTACTTAACACTTTGGTCTATAATAGAAATTCTAACTATGCGTCCATAAACAATCAGTTAAAAACCTTACAGGCAAATTATAACAGTCTTTTATCAAAATACAACGCGCTTATAGACAGACTAGTCAGTTATAGGCAGAATGGGACGGGTACACAAACTACTCCAAGTGGTATGTATGCCCCCTCTTACGGCTCTGGAGGCCTGGATCCTAGCAACCCAAGCGTATCCAATTTCCAGCGCGGAATAAATGCAGAAGGAAGCGCTCAAGGAATAGGCTCACTTTATAAGGGTGAATATGAAGGTAAATTGCTGGAGCTGTCAGAAGAGGGTGAAGCAGTTCTTGTAGGCAAAGAAGCTACGTTGGATACTAAACAAAAGCTTGTAATAATGCAGCAGCAAGCCCTTTTTCCACCGGTCAGCTTAGGCAAGAAGAAAACGACTTATAAACCGATTGAAAACGAAAATGCCCTGCCTTTGTTATACAACGACATCATAAAGATTGGAAAAAACAACAAGGTAGATATGTATATGGGGCACACAGAATTCGGATATAGAGGGAGGGAGTACTTTTTACGAGGATGGGGAGCTGGTTTCAACAGAAATATCCTAATTAATCAAATAATGGAAAAAGCCAGAAATCTAAGGTTCCCGTACAGTGTGAACTTCAAGAGAGGATTCTTCAACCCGCGTATAGAAGGCAAGGAATTCTCCATAAAGACATACGGGCCACTTCTGACTGGACTGAGAGGTTACCGTGCTGTGCTTACGCTTAATGAGCCATTAACAGCGGACAAATACGCAAAAATACTTTCAACACTGGAGCCTGAATCAGGAACAGCTAGGTTTAGGGAAGAAGAGAACGCTTAGTGCGTACTTTAACAAGTCTGCAAGATACTCTTACAGTTACTGTTCGTTTGCTATAGCCTGCATACAGTCATTGAAATATGGGCAGTACTTGCATTCCCATGATTTTTTAGGGTCAAAATAGAACTCCGCTGGAGGAAGCCTCTTGTTTTTTAAGTGGAGATCTAGATCCTTGAATCTACCTATTACCTTGTTGTACATTTCATCGTCGTAATCAACCCTAAATTGTCGTATATTAAGATTCTTCTTGTCTGCGTAGACAAGCAAACCGTAATCCGCTTGTTCTGCGCCTAAGTAAAGCATTAGTTGCATTACGTGCTTAGGCTCCGGTTCGTTTATCTTGTTTATTTCGCCTACAGATTTGGCTTCTATTATTATCTTTTTATTCGTGTCTTTCGTTATGACGTAATCATCTATCCTACCATAAACATTGAAAACTGTATCACTGTCTTTATATTCTATTTTCAGGGGCTTTTCTTCCTCGACATAAGAGAACACGTCTGAAGATTTCAACGCTTCTGCTATGAAAGAATGAACATTATTTCCGAGTGCAAATATCCTAAGGGCGGCTTTGTCGGTAGGCTTAGGAGATATATATGAATAGTAACTACGCCGCATACACATCCCAGATTCGCTCGGAAAGTACACCCCCACTGTCTTAGGTCTGGACTCTTCTTCAAGAAAATTATCTATTATATCTGCTATGTCTATATCTATCATATTTGTATCCTAGTCAACCAAAGATTTATCTTCATTTTCCACTATTTATGATAGATTTTATAATACCTATCACATATAAACATATAAACAAGCCGCGTCGAAGTCACTTTATATTGTTCTCCAACGAACGCACAGAAGCAGTGGAACATACAGGCGCTGAGTTAGATATGTCATGGCATATAAAAGCGCTTATGTAGTCCGCCTCTGTGTTTATTGCTGAATTTATAAACGAACCTTCTATATTGAATTCATCTATCATGTTTGCAGCAGTAAGCGTCCCTCCGCTACTCAACGTTATCGGTACACCATTAGGAGCCATAGAGCCACCAGCACCTATTTCAAAGAAATTGCCTCCTATAACAGTGAAAGGTACACTATCCGATGGATCATATTTCTGGATATAGGAAGTCTGTATCGCATTTAGAGTCTGCAGAGGATTATTTGCGTTGTCCAGAGTTTCTGCGGAAGAAAACGAGATATAGTTAGAAGAATATGCAAGATTTTTATCCAAAAGGTTTATCGTCCATCCTCCTTCGTTAGCTTGATAAAATAACGTATTCGGCCCAGGATTTGCACTATAATTCGAATAATTCAATTCACCTAGGGTTACTATTTTGCCAGAATATGTCCAGTTTCCGAAGTTACTTAGGGCATCGAACAATGCATACCTCTCCGCTGCACAGTATTTGCACCCTTCTATGCCTATGAAAGTGACGTAAAGCGAATTTCCTACAGTGAAAGGCTTATTTGCAGTTACCTGTTCCCAGCCATTGCCTACAGCGACTACGTTGGAACCACTAGGTATAAGGTACATTATAATGAACACGACTGCTATTACAGCAACCATAGCCACTATTACGTATATGATATGCGCGAGTTTCAGCGTGTATTTCCCGCCGTTGTCCACTGCGTCTGTCATCCTATTAGGACGTAGCTGCATTTTATAAATGCTTAGCCTCTGTTTTAACAGCCTGGTAAAGATTATATTGGCGCTTTGATAATCAATTATATCCTGTATGGAGATAGACCTGAAATACTACAAGACTAAGGGGATTTATACTATGAACGGATTTAGGGTCATAGTGCTACCTAAAGGAAGCTTTGAACTCATACAAATGCAGGTAGGCAAGATACTAGGTATTGCTACAAAAAGCATATTTGAGGATGCAATGTCAACAACAATCTACTCCTTTTTAACCGACCTTATAAAGTCCAAACAACTGAAGCTCCACAGCGAAGAAAAAAGCGAAGACGAGATATTCTCATTGCTTTACAGTATGGGATTGGGGAAGATCAGTGTATTATCTAAGGACGTGGATTCGTATAATATCACAGTACGTGACGGATTCAATTCTATTCTACCGGATATAACTTCAATAAATTCGTGTTTCCAGATGAATGGAGTGATAGCCGCTGTTTATCGTATTATGATGAAAAGAGACATAAAGGTAAACGAGAATAAATGCAAAAGCACTGGTGATTCTGATATGGATTGGTTCAAAGTATCATTCTTAGACAAAGCTGAAAACTTCAATTATATCTCACAACCGTCCTATTCTCTGGAAGATCAGCCCTTCGACAAGATCGAGATAGGTAAATATAGCTCGGATATGCTGATAAATTCTATACCTATAGAGATAGTCCCAGTAATATTCTTTCCGTATCTTTTCAGCAAATTGAGAAAAATAATAGGAGTTAGCGTGCACGGTATAGAATATGGCATTGGTCTTGCAATATCAAAGTTATATTCGCAATACAATCTACAGGATGCTGTCGCGAAGTACCAGACAGAAGGACTTGATGTCCTCTCCCCAATATCTGGGCTAGGCCTTATAAAGACTATAAAGAATAACCAAGGTAGCATAGAGCAGATAGATGTTTACGACAGCTTCAATTCGCTACACATAGACCAGGAAAACGAGAAACGCTGCTTTATGGTAAGCGGCATGTTCACCAACCTATCCTCCAAGATTTTTGGTTCAAGCTACAAGCTCTATGAAAGTGATTGTTCATCCATAAATAATTCCGTGTGCAAATTTTCGTTCGAATGATTTATATCCGAACAGCAACTGATCTAATTTGCTTCGCAATTGAAAGATAAGAAGCCGATGATAAACATTTCTATGAAAGGACAATCTTATTCAAAAGTTAGCTATATTCGCCGTACAAAAATATACTTAAATAATCGAATCACTGATATAGTTGTGTGAGGCCGCTTAACTCAATAGGAGAGTGCACGACTGAAGCTCGTGATGTTAGGGGTGCAAATCCCCTAGTGGCCAATTATTTTAAAAAGGCCGCAGCCGAGATTTGAACTCGGATCGATGGGTCCACAACCCAATATTCTACCTAGTTAAACTACTGCGGCCATAGCTTAATCTATGATAATAAGTGCATAAATAAGTGTTTTATGTACATAATTATATCAAGATGAAATAGGCTATGGACAAAAAAGAAGTCGAAAAACTCATACACGAAAGGATAAAAAAAGACCCGAGTTCACTAATACCGGTAAAATCACTAAAGGAACTAGGTCTGTCGCGATTTGAATGCAAAGTATGTGGGAAAAACTTCTGGAGCTCTGTAAAACGCGATACCTGCGGCGACATCGAGTGCGTTGGCAGCTATACTTTTCTGGATGAGATAATGACCCCCCTTAAACTGTCGTACAGAGAGATGTGGAATAGATTTTCCTCGATGTTCAAGGATTTCGGTCACAAGGAAATAAGCAGATACCCTGTGGTAGCTAGGTGGAGAGATGATATATACTTCGTTGAGGCCGCAATAGACGATTTCGCACCGTACGCAATAAAAGGGATTGTCGAACCGCCTGCAAACCCGCTCGTAGTCCCACAGATATGTCTCAGGTTCAACGACATTTCCAATGTCGGACTTACTGGTAGACATCTGACGAGCTTCATAATGGCAGAAGAGGCTGCCTTCAATTCTAAAAATAAGAGGACTTACTTTGATAAGGAAGCCATAAAATACATATATAAGTGGCTTACTGATGGAATGAGACTGGACCCATCTAAAATAACATTCGTGGAGGATGCATGGGTTGGTGCAGGGTATGCAGGTAGCTCGCTTGAGTTCTTCTTGGGCGGCCTAGAATTAGGAAACCAAGTTTACATGAGATATCTGATAACAGAAAACGGATTAGAAGAGATGGACACTAAGACGATAGACATGGGGGCTGGACTCAACAGATGGGTATGGGTGAGTATGAATACCCCAACGGTATACGAAGCAGTTTTTCCAAAGGTAATAGATTTCATAAAAAAGAAAGTAGGCGTCTATTACAATGACGATTTACTAAAAAGAATTTACAAATTCGCTGGAGAGATAAACTACGAAAAAACACCGCTAGACGAAGCTATAAAAAGTATATCCACAAGGACAGGCATCGAAGAAAAGGAACTCACAAAAGTCCTTACAGACATGCAGGCGATATACTCCATAGCGGATCACACGCGCACGCTGTTGGTGAGCATACACGACGGGGCTCTACCCAGCAATGTCGGTGGTGGCTATAATCTTCGTAATATACTTAGAAGATGCCTTAATTTCATAGATTCAAAGGGGTGGGATATAGATCTGAACGACGTTATCAACGAGCATAAAAAGGAGTTCGGCGCGTGGTTTAATGAGCTAAAAGACTTTGACGTGTTAGAAATAATAAACAAGGAAAAGGAAAGGTATATAGAATTCAAGAATAGGAACACCAAAGTCATACTTGAACTAATAAACGAATCCAAAATAAGCGAGGAAAAAATTTCTGAACTGTATGAATCCAAAGGTATAACTGAAGAGGATATAAGACACATAGCGCTTATGGAAGGCAAAAAAATAACCATTCCAGAAAGGGCATACACTAACATCAATAAGCGAAAGGAAAATAGAGAACTTAGCCATACTTATGATATTAGAGGGATAAAACCGACCGAAAAACTGTTCTATAAAGAGGGATTAGCGGAGGCAAAAGCAAAGATAATTAAAATTATTGGCCGCGACCACTTGATACTGAACAAGACTATTTTCTATCCCGAGATGGGCGGGCAAAAACCAGATGGAGGAACAATTGACGGAATAAACGTAATCGATGTAAGAATAAACGACAATGTAATAATCCACTCTCTAGAAAGACCCATGAATAAACGCGTCGGCGCACAAATAACTATGATAGTAGACACTAAAAGAAGAGAAGCGCTAAAGAAACACCACACCGCAACGCACATAATAAACCAGGCTGCACGTAGAGTCTTGGGAGATTTCGTGTATCAAAATGGCGCAGAGAAGGATGTAGACAAAGCCCATCTAGACATAACCTATTTTGATAAACTTACAGACGAACAAGTAGATAAGATAGAATCTCTGGCTAATGAGGTAGTGTCAAAAAACCTTCCCATAACTGTGAAGAATATGAACAGAACGGAAGCAGAAGTCAAATACGGTATGCGAATATACCAGGGTGGAGCTATCCCTAATGCTGAATTAAGGATAGTCAGCATAGACGACTACGATGTGGAGGCGTGTGGTGGATTGCATTGTGACAGGACTAGCGAAGTTAACTTCATTAAGATTATAAAAGCCGAAAGAATACAAGATGGTGTAGTGAGGCTCACTTTCATGGCAGACAAACCAGCCTTAGAATACGTGAAAAAAATAGATGGTGTGATAAAGAGCCTTATGGACTTATGGGGTGTCAAGCAAGACGAAGTTTACAAGACAGCAGAACGCTTCTTCTCTGAGGCTAAAACAAATAGAGAGTTATACAAGAAAGCAGAACAAGAGAATATAGCTCTCCGTCTTGGGATAACCCAGAGTAAGGAAATAGACGGTGTAATTGAGATAGAGACTAAACTAAAGGACCTTGGGATACTCTCCACTTTGATGAAGGGTTCACATAAGGATGCAGTCATACTCGGCGACGGTATAGGTATAGGAAAACCTAAAAACGACGTGGTTAAGAACATACTATCCGAAAAGTATAAATCTGTAACTGAAAAAGGAGATATTTGGTTTGCACATAACTAGTAAACTTTTTAGAATCAAGGCTTATATTTGTTGTCGTAATAATAATTATATATGACGGATTACAACATGAATGGTACTCCGATTGTTGGAGCACCACAAAGCGAAAAACGTGATAAGAAGCCTATAGTATTAGCCGTGATAGTTGTGATTATAGTATTAACCGCATTCGTATATCTGTATAATCCTATTTTTATTAAGAATGTTATAAATAGTCTAAAATCAAGTTCGACGCCGTCCTCTGTAAGCATGAACTTTTCCAGAGATAACACTACATATCAGATACTTCAGACCTCATCTGCGCTCTATTCCTCTGCCCAAAATTTTACTGAAATATATTCCGGAGATTTAAGCTCAAACACTTTACATAATGGGAGTTATACTAACATAACAACCTCGCCAAACGTATCAATATCGAAACATGGGCTGCTGTCTAGACTTTATATATCGATGCCTCTCAGCGGGATAAACGATCTAGCCCATATACTATTTTCTTCGCTCTTCGGTCAGGCTAACCATAATAGTTCAAATAAGACCGCACAGAATGGGACTGTTTACTTCCTTACTTTCAGTAATGATACTGGGTTTGTAAGCTGTAGCAACTTCCCTATGTTGACCGCTTTATTGAACGATGGGGCATCGACTGGGAACAGCTTATGTCAGTATATTAAGGAACAGCCTAGCGGATCACTAATACAGCTTATCAGCAACAGTATACTCGGTTACACCGCAGTATTCGAGTCTAGAGGCTCAAATCAATTGAGCGACACTATATCAATATTAGGCAATTATACTTATGGCAACCGCACATGCACTCTAATACACACAAGTATATCACAAAGCTATTCTATAGGATCGGGTTCTGCTTACTTGTGTTTCTCACAAAGATTAGGATTGCCTGTTTTCCTGAATATGAGCGTAAGCCCTGGAGGACAGAACACTACTTTCCAGATATCTTTGAATTCTTCAACGGGAGGTATTCCAAACGTACTACAGATAACTAAGTTGCCTTCTAATGCAACATTTTCTTAAACGGTATTATACAATTCAGCAAGACTTTCTGCGAAAGGCTTAAATTATATTGAGTTACTTGTTAATTATGACCGATTTTTACAATGGTGTGGAGACTGAAAAGGCTGTAAATTCTGAGTGGAAAAAGAAGAAAATACCGGAAAAATTAGATAAACTAGGCGAAGGGAAACCAAAATTTTATTTTCTAGACGGCCCTCCGTTCGTAACTAACGAAGTACATGCTGGGACTATGCTCGGCATATTCATAAAGGATGCTATAATAAGATACAAGCAGATGAAAGGATTCGATGTTAGAGCCCAACCAGGCTGGGACACCCAAGGCCTGCCGATAGAAGTCGCTGTTGAGAAAAGGCTAGGGATAAAAAACAAAAAAGACATAAAGGAGTACGGTGAAGACAAATTTATAAACGAATGCAAAAAATTTGCTGAAGAGTACATAAAATTAAACACTTCTATAATGCTAGATTACGGTTTGCTCTGGTATACAAAAAAACCGTACAAAACGTACGAAGATAAGTACATAGAATCTATATGGGGTGCACTAAAAAAAGCTGATGAGATGGGTCTCCTGTACAAAGGATTCAAGACCACCTGGTTCTGTGTTCGCTGTGGAACCCCAATGTCAAACTATGAAATACGCGATAGGTACTATGAAAAGGAAGACATGTCTGTGTACGTTCTCTTTCGGATGGAAGACGGTAGATATCTTCTTATCTGGACTACAACACCGTGGACCTTGCCATCAAATGCAGCAATAGCTGTAAACAGTGGTTTCAAATATGTAGAAGCTGAGATACAGGGCAAGACAGTTATACTTTCTAAGAGCAGAGTCAGCGTTCTTGATGAGATTGGAATAAATTACTCTATAAAAAAGGAACTAGATGGTAGCGAACTCATAGGATTAAGATATAAACCTCTGTTCCCAGATATACCACAAATACAGGAAAACATTGGCAAAATATGTGTAGTGGTCGATGGCTCTGGAGTTGTTTCAGAGGATGGCACTCCTTTCGTTGAAGCGGATTCTGGAACAGGCCTAGTGCACTGCGCGCCAGGGCATGGGGAATCAGATTATAAAATAGGAATAACAAATGGCCTGCCGCTTATGTCGCCGGTGGATGAGAACGGAAAGTTCACATACAAAGCAGGATGGTTAGAAGGGGAGGATGTCCTCAAAGTAAACGATAAGATAATAAAATTCTTGGAAAGCACAGGCTCGTTACTGTCAGAAAGAAAAATACTGCACAATTATCCTCATTGCTGGAGATGCAAGACTCCATTGATACCCAGGGCAAGCGACCAATGGTTTATGGATATAAATAAGATAAAAAAAGGCTTGATAGATATATCAAAAGACATCAATTGGGTACCTCCTTTGTCAAAGGATGTGTTCGAATCATGGCTATCGAATGCACAAGACTGGGTTATATCAAGACAGCGTTATTGGAATACTCCTCTACCAATATGGATGTGTGACTCCTGCGATAATAAAATAACGATTGGTAGTAAGAAAGAACTGTTGTCATTAAGTGGGAAAAAGTCTGTTAAAGACCTGCACAAGAACAGTCTGGATAACATAAAGATAAAATGTAAAAAATGCTCTGGACAAATGAGTAGGGTGCCACATGTTATAGATGTATGGCTTGATTCTGGCTCTGCGTCTTTCGCTGATTTAGGGTATCCTTCAAAAACTAAGGACTATGAAAAATGGTTCCCCGCAGATTTCATCTGTGAGGGTAATGATCAAATAAGAGGATGGTTTTATTCCTCACTAGTCATGGGGTATGTACTCACTTCAAAACTGTCATTCAAAAATGTTGTTATGCACAGGTTTGTAGTCGGAGAGAACGGCGCAAAACTGTCCAAAAGCGAAGGCAATTACAAGTCACTACAACAGTTATTGGCAGAAGGATATAGTCGCGATGCGTTAAGGTTGTCGCTGCTAAAACACCGCCTTGAAGACGTTGTCGTGTTCTCTACTGGTGATGTATCTGATGCTCAAAAAGTAACAAATATACTTTATAATCTGGTCAATCTTAATGCGTCCATTAAAAATGATTTCGCTGGAAAGGGAGTAAATAAACCATTCGGAGTAGATGATAGATGGATACTTTCTAGATGGAATGCGATAAAAAAGATATCGGATGACAGTCTTAACGCATTTAGACCTGATTACGCTTTAAATGAACTTATAAACTTTATTGTCAACGACTTCAGTCGTACTTATCTAAAACTCGCAAAAAGCAGAATGTTCGATGATAATGATAGCGCTGCTTTCCACGTTTTTTCATCGATTTTAAAAGAGCTTTCTTCCTTAGTTTCTGTATTCATGCCATTCATAGCTGAATATATATACAAATCTATAGATGAGAAAGGCAGCGTACTGCTGTCGTCTTTCCCAAAAATAGAAGAGTCCTTGATAGACCCTGAAACTGAAAAACGCATGGATCTTACCCTATCACTTGTGCAAGACGTACTCGCGGCTCGCGAGCAGAACAAGATACCTCTAAAAAGACCGTTAGATAAGGTGCTGCTTCCAGGAGTATCGGGAGATACGATTTTTGAGGAGATACTAAAAACGATGACTAATACTCTGCATGTAGGCTACTCCTTAGAGGAAAACGATTTTGATGTATCATTGAACTTCGATTCTCTAAAGAAAAAATACACACAGGAGCAGATAACTGGGATAACAGCTAAGTTTATAGAACTAACTAAAGGCACAGTAATAAGGCACATCGGCTCAAAAATAAACATGTTAGTAGACTCAAAGCGATATGAGCTTGCTAATGAAGATATAAAGCTTATACCAAAAACTCAGAATCTAGGAATATTCGAAGCGCAAGACCGCAAGGTTGTATTAGACAAGAACTTAAACGATGAAGTAAGGATATTATGGATAAAACGCGAAACCACCAGGTCAATACAAGCAATAAGAAAAGAATTCGGTATGAATAGAAAGGACCAAATCAGGATAGCTATAAGCATAAACGGCGAATCTAACTCTGCTTTGGTCAAGGACACTACTAGCTATGCTGAAGAAAAAACCAACTCTACGCTGAAAAAAGAAGGAAAGTTGTTAAAAGTGGAAAACATTTCGGTTGACAAAGACAATATTGTAATTTCCGTTTTCAGATAAAATGTACATATATATAGTATCGCTTATATAAAGCTGTATTTAAATAGCATAATAATAAAGCTTATATATGTCAAAGATTTATAAGGTAGAAAATATTGTCGCGAGCATATCTCTTAAAACTCAGATACCTCTAAAAAAACTGAATAAGCTACCGAACACCCAGTATAATCCGGAACAGTTTCCTGGGCTGGTGTTCAGATTACCAGATATACATGTTACGTTCCTTATATTCGGTAGCGGAAAACTAGTGTGCACAGGAGGTAGATCTAAAGAAGACATAATGAACGCCATGTCAAAGCTACTAAAAGACCTCAGAAAAATAGGCATAAACGTCAAGAGCACATGGAAAGTCGAGATCCAGAACATAGTCGCCAGCGGTAACCTTAGTAGACCTCTCGACTTGAATAAAATAGCTTACGGTATAGAAGAGACAGAATACAATCCCGAGCAGTTTCCTGGGCTTGTGTACAAACTCAGAAACTCAAAGATAACTTTTCTTCTGTTCGGAACCGGCAAGATTGTATGCACTGGGGCTAAAAACATAGCAGAGATAGAAAGCGCTATAAAGGTGCTCCTTTCATCCATAAACAAGAAACTATAGATACACATATGAGAATACACGCCAGAATCTCCGCCTACCTTCTTTTAGCTCTAGGATTGATTGGCTTATCTGCAATGATCTATTTAGCCCTATCCTTTAGCGCAAGTGTAATCCCACAGAATTCTTGCACAATAAGTGGAACGGTGCTTAATTGCGGAAAAGTCGTTACAAGCCAGTATTCTAAGATAATCCTTGGTATAAACAATTATTATCTTGGGGCTGCTTTTTTCATGCTAGTGATTGCGCTGTCTATATTGCTTATACTCAAACCTAACATATCTATCTTAAAAGTCAAACTAATCCACATTATGCTTGTATTGGGCATACTTGGCAGCGCGGTATCTGTGTATCTGATATATTTAGAACTATTTGTTATAGGTTACATATGTGTTCTGTGCTCGATAAGCCAAATATCAATATTCTTGACATTAGTAGTTTCAGCGCTGTGGTCTTACAGTGATTCAAAGAAGAAAAATTTATAAAGACTAATTACTTCCATATACGTTTATGGAGAAAGAGGACACTACTAAAAACGAGGACAAAATCACTTATCAAGAGGATGATACACACGAAGAAAAAGAATACAAAGAAAAATATCTGTACCTTCTAGCAGAATTTGACAACTATAGAAAATCTCTAGATAAGCAGATTGTAGAGGAGAAAAAACTAATAAGAGAAAAAATCATATTAGATTTGTTGAAAGTATTGGATGATTTTGACAATGTGATGAAAACCGACAAAGATGATAAAATAGAATTACTGATGAAATCTCTATATAATACTTTGAAGTCTTATGGTCTATCTAGGATGGAAGTTATTGGTCAAGACTATTCTCCTGAGATAGCTGAGGCGGTCGCTACTGAAAATATAAAAGATAAGACAGGTAAGATAATTGAGGAAATACAACCAGGGTATAAGCTGAATGATAAGGTTATAAGATACCCGAAGGTGAAAATAGGAGTATAATGGAAAAGGAAAGAATTATAGGAATAGATTTGGGTACTACTAACAGCCAGGCTGCTATAGTTATGAGTGGAAAGCCGACTATAATACCAAGTGCAGAGGGCGCGACAGTCGCGGGAAAGATGTTTCCTTCTATAGTAGCTTTTGCAAAGAATGGAGATGTGTTGGTAGGCGAACCGGCTAAACGACAAGCGATATCCAACCCAGAAAACACTATCTTCTCAGCAAAAAGAAAGATGGGTACTGATTATATTTACAAAATCGACGGAAAATCGTATACACCCCAGCAAATATCTGCTTTCATATTACAGAAGATAAAAAGGGACACTGAAGCGTTCTTGGGTTCAAAGGTATCTAAAGCCGTAATAACAGTTCCTGCTTACTTCAATGATAATCAGAGACAGGCTACTAAAGACGCTGGTGAAATAGCTGGATTAGAAGTTGTTAGAATAATAAACGAACCTACTGCAGCTGCAATAGCTTATGGACTGGACAAGTCTAACGAGCTTAAGATATTGGTGTATGATCTTGGAGGAGGCACTCTAGACGTAACTATTATGGAGATAAGTAACGGCACTTTTGAAGTTCTAGCCACATCTGGAGACGTACAGTTGGGTGGCGTTGATATGGACCAAGCGCTAATAGATTACATACTAAAAGATTTTGAATCTAAAGAGGGAATAAACCTAAAGAATGACAAGACTGCATACCAGCGCGTTAGAGATGCTGCCGAAAAAGCAAAGATAGAACTTTCTACTGTCATTGAAACTGATGTTAATCTGCCGTATATAGTGGTAAAGAACAATACGCCTAAGAATATAGAGATGAAGATAACCCGTGCGACCCTCGAAAATTTGGTTAGACCTATAATAGAAAGGTCTAGAGAGCCAATAGAAAACGTGCTCAAAGATTCTAATCTATCAAAGAGTGATATATCAAAGATAATTCTTGTAGGGGGGCCTACTAGAATGCCTTCTGTACAAAAATTCCTGGTAGACATATTTGGCGACAAAATAGAAAGAGGCGTGGACCCTATGGAAGCAGTAGCTTTAGGTGCTGCTATACAAGGAGCTGTCCTATCCGGCGATATAAAAGACATAGTTTTGTTAGACGTTACTCCTCTTACTCTTAGTATAGAAACTCTAGGCGGCGTAGCCACTCCCCTAATAGATAGAAACACGACAATCCCTATAAAAACAAGTAAGATATTCACTACAGCGGATGATTACCAGACTAGCGTAACGATACATGTCCTGCAAGGGGAGAGGCCTATGGCTAAGGATAACATAAGCCTTGGCATGTTTAACCTAGAAGGGATACCTCCTGCTCCTAGAGGCACACCCCAGATAGAAGTAACATTCGATATAGATTCCAACGGCATACTAAATGTTACTGCTACAGATAAAGCTACCAACAAATCACAGAAAATAACCATAACTGCTCCAAATAAGCTATCTAAAGAAAAAATAGAAGAGATGATACAAAACGCTAAGAAATATGAGGAAGAAGACAAAAAAAGGAAAGAAGAAATAGAATTCAAAAATGAATGTTCTGGATTAGTTTTCGCATTGGAAAAGATACTGACCGACTTTAAAGACAAGATAACAGAAGAAGATAAAAAAGAAGCCGAAGATGTGATAAAAACTGTTAAAGAAGACATAGATAAGGATGATATAGCTAAACTAAGAGATGACCGCAAAAAGTTGGATGAAACACTTAGCAAGATAAGTACTAAGATATACAAACCATCCGATGCTCCTAAGGATAACAATACAAATACAAACAGTGATGGGCCCAAGTAATAAGTATTTTAACGACCATCTCTCTATTAACCTAATATTATGGATAAAGACCCTTATAGAGTGCTTGAAATAAATCCCGGAGCTAGTGAAAGCGAGATTAAAAAAGCCTTCAAATCCCTAGCCAAAAAATACCATCCAGATTTAAACAAAGGGAGCAAAGAAGCAGAAGAAAAATTCAAAGAGATAAACGAAGCATATAGAACGTTAATGAACAAAGGCAATTCTCAGGGCACGACTAGTGGAGAAGAGGATTTCAGCGATGTTTTCAACTTTGATTTTGGAAGCTTTGGAGATTTTTTTAGTAATTTCGGCTTTGACACTAGGAGTTACGACACAAAAATAGACGTGAATATTGGTGTATCAGAGCTTTTTAGGGGAGGAGAAAAAGAGATACAGATAAAGCATTCCGTGCAGTGCCAAAAATGCGAAGGAACCGGCGCAAAGGAGAGAAAGATATGTAGCCAGTGTAAGGGTACGGGACAGATAAAACGCTCTTCCAGGCAGTTTTCGTCTACTTTCGTTATAATGACGCAGTGCAACATCTGCGGCGGAAAAGGGTACATACCAACAAAGATATGTGAAACATGCGGTGGTAGTGGGGTTATCAACCAGTATGAAACAATAAGAATTCCTATACAAAGAACTATTTTCGATGGTAATTACACTATATTAAAAGGAAAAGGAGAGTCTGGAAGACACGGAAAAAAAGGTGACTTATACGTTGTATATCACATAGTCGGAGACGATAAGTTCTCTGTGGAAGGAAGTGACATAAAGACAATTTTACATATAAGCCTACTCGACGCAATACCCGGCAATAGGATCGAAGTAGAGTCACCAGAAGGTAAAGAGTATATAGTTCTGGGAAAAGACTCTAGTCCTATAAGAATAAAAGGTAAGGGGTTGTTCGCAGACAGTAGAAACAGAGGCGACTTCATAATAGAGCCCAGAATATCCCTGCCTGAAAACACGGACGAGAAGTACCTAAAGGAGATTAGGTCGATTATAGGAAATGGAAAAGAACCGTACATTTCATCCAAGTGAGAATTTTCTTTATATCTGTCGCAATATATTTAACTCCTGAAGTTTTACTGCAGTTGTATTGCATACACTGGAAGTCACCTCAGAAAAGGAACAGAGAGCTGCTTCCAGGAATGCTACGCTGTCGTTGAAAGCCTCTCCTACGGTGGAATTCGACGCTATAAGCGACTGTATCCGCGTTGTGTTGAGCCCGTTGAAAACAGATGGCTTTAACATAGATGACACCCCTATAAACTTGCCTCCTATATCTAGAAATGGAGTGAACGAACCATAGACAGAATTTATGCTGGAGAGCGCGTTCTGATCATATTCAAAAAGATTCTTTTGAGCTGTTTCATTTCCGACTGAGCTAAGATTGTACGCGTATAAATCGAAATACTTGCTATCGAAAGGCATGTTACCAAGCACATAAAGTATATCCGGTCCTAATGACTGGTTAGATGAAATGTTTACTGTCCTAGATTGCATGATGTGCTGTGAGGTAAAATTACCAAAATTATCAAGAGCAGTCTTTAACACTACGCTCTGGACCGCACTAAAAGGAGAATTATCATATATGAATTCTATATCTATTTTGTCCGAAGACGTCATGTTAGAATAATTGGTCTGTAAGAGAAACTCGCTCGGGTTTATCAAGTTGAGAAGTTTTGACCGTGGACCTGCGTTATAAACAGCTGAAGCATTATACACGTCGTACGATGTGATTGTCCTGTTTTGGATTATAGAGTAATACGTGATGTTCCTTACCAATCCGGATAGAAAAGGTGTATTTAGAACGAAATCGTTGCTTCCTAGATTGAATATATTCAAGTATACAAGCGCATCGAGGAGATTTGCTGAAGAAGCGGTTGAAGGTATAATTACCGACGGTAGTGACGCTATAAGATTAGTAGATATAATTTTGTCGGCAGTATTGCTACCAAAATTTAGGCTCACACGCGAATTAGAATAACCTTGGCTGCTAAGCAAACTGTACATAAAGTTAGCAATGCCATTAGAGCACTGTATACAATTGCTTGCTCCTATAGACACAAAAGACGAATTAATGTCGGCTTGCTGCGTGTTAGTGGCACCAAAGTTTAAAAAAAGTTCGGTTATTACTACAGCTGCTATTACAGCTACAATAATAATTAATATAAAACTCCACATCATACAAACATCTCGCGTACGGAGGAAAGTTCCATCTTATCTGAAGCATATAGTTTAATTGGAGTTATTGTTATGTTCCCATTTAACAGGTTGGCTACGTCTGCAGTAGGGTCAAAATCTTTCTTTAAAGTGCCATACAGCCAGTAATAAGGTCTATTCACTGGGTCCACCCGTTCCTGTACTATGTCTTGGAATACTTTTCTATCGGCCTTAACTACTTTTATCGGTGTATCTTCATTTATCGTTTTAGGAAAGTTTATGTTTAACAATTCTATACCGTGCGGGAAAGGCTTACTCTTTATTCTAGCGAGCAGTTTGACCACTCCAGGGAATATGTTCTCCATCTCTTTCTTTATAGCATCTTGCGACTTTGTGTTTATAAGGTGCTTCGAAAATGCTACGCTTGGGACCTTTGAAATTGCTGCATACAACGCGGCAGATACTGTGCCTGACGAATATATCGGACTTAAACCAACATTCATGCCGTAATTTACTCCGGACAAAACTAGGTCTATTCTACCCTGGAAAAAATGATTAAGAGCCATAAAGGTACAGTCTGCAGGTTTCCCGGAGATTGTAATGCATGGCATGCCTTCGTACTCTGTTCTATCTACTCTTAGGGGTTTATGAAAGGTAAAGCTCATTCCTGCAGAACTGTTCATTTTTTCAGGGGCCACCACCACTACATCGTCTCCGAACACTTCCAGAGCGGCTTTATACAATATATTTATCCCCCAGCTCTTGTAACCATCATCGTTCGTAATAAGTACAGTCATGTTAAATCTCTTTTATACTTAGTTTTAAGATTCTTCCAGATATATTAATCTATTGCAGTTTCCATTGCTTATCCTTTGTATAGGACTTAATATTGGATCCGTATCTAAATAGGTAACTTGATTCAACCGAAAAGGCTACTTAATCCTGCAGCTGCTTCTTCTGCTTTGTGCTCCTCTTTCTTCTCCTCTTTCTTAGCTTCATGCTGTGGAGTTTGTACTGCAGCAGGAGCTGCTGCTACGGTTGAAATCTGAGCTTCGCTTATGATCTTATCTATATCAACGCCCTTTAAAGCCGATACTACTGCTTTTATCTGCGCTTCATCTGGTTGCACGCCCGTTGAAGATATTACACTCTTTATGTTCTCCTCGTTTATTTCTTTACCTAAGCTGTGTAACAACATCGCCGCATATACATATTCCATATTCTCATTTTCCTCCTATAACCTTGTCGATTGCACCGGCCTGCACCGATGCCTTAGCCAATATGTCGTTTATTGTCGACTTTGACACTATGTTTCTATCTACAGATAAAAATCTTACTCCTATATAAATCTTTTTAATCAGCGATTTCACAGAATACTTGTTTAATATCCCGACACTCACAGACAATGACAGTGATCTTAAGAAAGCATTCTTCAGCTCGTCTACGTACTCTTCAGAGTTTTTATAGAGCGTTTCCCTACCAAAAACTATCTTATCATTAAAAGCGTATAGTATTGACAGGATTAGCTCCTTAGGCTTTATATCCATACTAGATAATATTGATGCAACCTTATCGTTAACTACTTCCCCTTTTTTGACGATTTTCGTATCGGATATTATAGATATCTTTCCGCCTTCATTCTTAGTTTTAACGCCTATGGATGAGAACTGAGACAACATCGGACCAGGAGGAAACGGAGTAGGACCGCTTAATAGAGTTATATCCTCATTAGCTTTTTCTCCAGCCTTTATTTTTGCATAAGCCTTATTCTCTACAGCTGTCTTTACTATATCGAATGGATTAAGATTTGATAATAGCAGGACAGGTAAACGTATCCCTTCCACTTTATCTGCTAGGGGGGAATTGACTAATTTCAAAGCGTTATAGATTATTATCTTATTTGTATACACGAAATCTGCGCTCCCTCTAAGTGTCTTCTTAATCCTCTCAAAATTACTAGAAGGAAAACCCGACACTTCCACAAGCGCGAGCGTTTTATATTTGGACAGCTTCTTACTCAACTCATCTGCTTTTTTTGATTTTTCAGAAGAACCCTTGGATTTGTTCATATTTTCACCAGCTTACCCATCGTCGGTTTTATATAGACATGCTTTATAGACGCGTCACCATTGACAAGAGAAGATTTCAGTGTTGAATACACTGCGTTTACATTAGCAACTATCTTAGAATCGTCGGTCTTTTCATCGCCGACTTTTACTATGACTGCATTGTTCTTCTTCGTGTTTATCTTAGTAGCGAAATGAACTTTTTCCTCCACTGCTTTCAGGTTTGTGGAAGGGTATATTATCGTCCCTGTTTTCGGATTAGGCATTTTATTCGTAGCGGTCAGCTGTTTACCAAATTTTGCAGCAACTTGCGCCATTATGGATGCTTCTGCAAAGAAATAGTCATAATCCTTAACCAGCTTTCTTACAGATTTCTTGTCGAAACCTGCGAAATCGTCTTTAGACACAAGTTTAGAGAATACGCCTGTTGCCTGGGTCATCATGTCTTTATCTACAAAAGCGCATGTTTTGATTTCATTCACGCTATTTGGTAAAAAGGCTAGAGTATCTACCGCCTCTTCCGATTTAGATTTTCTCGGCTTTGTGATTATCACAAGGTCGATAGACTGCTTGAATTTCCTCTTTGCTTTCTCTATCTCCTGCTTAGTTTCAACTATTGCCTTTTCTATCGTAACTGTATCCATAACTATTTGGATATTAAGAAATCTTGCGTTTTTAAACGTTATTCTTCCATCCCCGAGCATTATTTGGGCTATCAAACCGACCTCACTGAAACTATAAATATGACGCTGTACAGAATATCTCATTATGGGAGAGCTTGGAGCATTGATATTCGTAAGCGTGATTGAAGGTACTTCCCCTGTTACAGTAGGGAAGGAAATTATCGATAAGCCCGGCGTCGAGGAAGTAATGCTTATAAGCGGGCAATGGGACCTGATGATTAGGTTGAGCTACGATAAGATGCAGGAACTATCCGATTTTGTCGTGTCTAAACTAAGGTCGATAAATGGCGTCGGAAAGACGGACACGACTATAATACTCGAACAGCTTAAATAACTGTAGGAGTGCATCGTAAACTGTGGAGGTATCATGACAAGAAAAGATTCAGACGATGAAGACACCCAACAAGATACTACAGAAACCCAAGAGAGCAGTAGTATTTTGGCGAGTGATGAGTATGTAGATATAAAGGACTTGCCTGGAGTCGGCAGCGCTGTTGCTTCAAAATTAAAGGGAGCTGGCTATGTTGATGTTATATCGCTGGCAACAGCGAATCCACAAGTAGTGTCAGAAGTATGCGAAATCGGTGAACCTACTGCGAGAAAGATCATAGCTGAGGCACGCGAAGCTGCGAAAATGAATTTTCTTTCTGGATTAGAATTCGAAGACAAAAGAAAGAGTGTACAGAGAATATCGACAGGTAGCCAGACTTTTGATATACTTTTAGGCGGAGGTGTGGAGTCCCAGTCTATAACTGAATGTTACGGTGAATACGGCTCCGGTAAAAGTCAGATTGCTTTCCAACTTGCAATAAACGTGCAACTACCTAAAGAGAAAGGAGGCCTTGAAGGCCACGCTATATGGATAGATACGGAGGGTACTTTTAGACCGTCTAGAATAGAGCAACTTGCAATAGCAAAGGGACTGGATCCAAAAGAAGCGCTGCAGAATATAAAGATAGGTAGGGCTTATTCATCAGACCATCAAATACTACTGGTAGACAAGATACCAGAATTGATAAATAAGGACTCGAAAATAAAGCTGATTGTAGTGGATAGCATGATGGCTTTATTTAGAGCAGAGTACGTAGGTAGGGGCACTCTCGCCGACAGACAGCAGAAGATCAACGTGATACTCCACAACCTACAGAGAATAGCAGACAGGTTTAATGTAGCTGTGTACATAACTAACCAAGTGATGGCTAGACCGGATGTTCTGTTCGGTGACCCGACTGTTGCTGTAGGAGGCCACATAATAGGCCATGTAGCCACGTACAGGATATACTTAAGAAAGGGCAAGAAAGGAACCAGAGTTGCAAAACTAGTGGACTCCCCAAGTCTTCCAGAAGGAGAAGTAACATTCCAGATAACTTCTGAAGGAATAAGCGACGTTGAAGAAGAAGGAAAAAGAAAATGAGTATTGACGAAGCGGAGCTTACTAAGCTCTATTCTTTGCTTGACACTGTAAAGGATCCAGAGATAGGTATAAGTATAGTAAAGCTGAAAATGATCAGCAAAATAGAGAAGAAAGAAGATACTTTGTTAATAGGCATAAAACTGACAGTCCCTGGTTGTCCACTCGCGTCTACGATAGAAAAGGATGTTAACGAAGCTCTTAAGAACTCTGGTTATAATAAAATAAAACTTGCTTTTGGGTACATGACAAAAGAAGAATTAGCTGCAGTAAAGAAAGAACTATACGATAACAAGAAAATCCTCCCTTCTCCTATAGAGAAATACGAAAAAAAGAACGTTAAAAACATAATAGCAGTTTACTCCGCCAAAGGTGGTGTCGGAAAAAGCAGTGTAGTGGCTATGTTGGCTCTGGAAGCTAATAGACTAGGCTACAAAACAGCCGTACTAGATTGTGATATATCCGGGTCTTCTATACAGGCAATAGTAGGCTCACAGTACCATTCATACCTGACAAAAGACAAAAAGTTTGAACCACTAAGCTTATCCGGAATAAAAATAATGTCAATAGACATGCTTACCAATACTGAAGCGCTTATATGGCGCGGGCCGCTTGTATCCAACGCAATAAAACAGATGTATTCTGACACGGACTGGGGTGAACTGGATCTAATGTTCCTTGACTTACCACCAGGTACGAGTGATGGACCTCTTACGGTTTTCCAGTCGATACCTGTCGACAAAATATTGCTTGTCACTACCCCCCAGAATCTATCACAACTCGTCGGCAAAAAGACTACAGTGATCGCGGATGCGCTGAAGATACCTGTGGTAGGGGTTATAGAGAACATGAGCTATATAATATGTGAGCACTGTGGAGAAAAAATAGATATGCCGGTAGATAGCAGTATAAAGGACATACCATTACTTGCAAAGCTACCATTTAAAAAAGAACTGTCTACAAACGCGATCAAAAGCGTTGATACAGGCATAGCGAATGAATTAGACCCTATCATAATAAATTTGATTAAAAACTGACACAGTCCAAATTTCACTGATGAAAATTTAGCATGAGTTATGATATCGTGGCTATGCACAGGGGCTGGTTGCTTACGCTTATTGTGCCGGATATGCTATCGTTCTCCAGGTTGACTACGGACACGCTGTTGCCGAACCTATTGACTACATACAGGTACTTCCCTCCTGGAGACAATGACAAGCACGCTGGATTGGAAAAGCCGTGTATCGTGGCTATTACCTCTCCGTCGCTTGTGTTTATGACTGAAGTGGTGTTGCTGTCGTAGTTGGTCACGTATATATCGCTAGTATTTGTGGAGGCGGTTATGTAAGCTGGGAAATCACCAGTCTTTATGTTCCTTTCTATCGAATAATCCGACGTGTTTATAACCGCTACGCTGTTGTTATACGAATCTGTTATGTACAGGGTCTTACCATCTGGTGTGATGTATCCCGCAGTAGGGAATCCGAACCCCTTTATGGTGTGGATCACCTTGTACGTGGACGTGTCTATCACCGATGTGGTGTTGCCGTCGCTGTTCAAGACGTATATGTACTGGCCGTTTGGGCTTACAACGACGTAATAAGGGGTCTCTCCTACTGCTATGTTTTCTACTAGATCGCCGTTTGACGTATCGAACACAGAAAGCTGTCCGCTGTTAGATTCTGTCACGTACAGGTACTCCCCGTTAGGAGACAAAGCCAATCCAACAGGTTCTATGCTCGCGTTAAATGTAGCCGTAACGTTGTAGTTTGAGGTGTCTATCACGGACACTGTGTTGCTTCCCGTATTGGCTACATACACCCTGTCTCCGCTCGGAGAGGCTACTACATCGAACGGGTATACTCCCACCGGTATCGAGTCTATCACCTTGTTATCGCTCATGTTTATTACCGATACCGTATTCTCCATAGAGTTGGTGACGAAAGCCAGCTTACCGTGGACGACTGCAGGCGAAGAAACGCTATGCTGAGAAAAGACGTATACCGATACCACTGCTATCGCGACCACCGCCGCTAAAATGGCTATGTATACTCCTTTTTTACCCATATTCTTTATTTTATCACTGTTCTTTTCCATTATTTAAACCTCAAGGACACTCCTCTGTAAATGATATTGACTGCGTTGAACCCGCTGCTAAAGAACCGGATGAAGGAGAAGGAACATAATAGTAATCTCCTGGAATTGTAGTTGTGCACGATGTAACTGGCGAGACCTCTACATCTGGAATTGAAAATGAATATGTTCCGCTCCCGGTCGTGAACTGTATGTTAGACCCGCTAGATGCCTTTTCCATTACACCATCATACGTAACATTCCATGTATATGTGCTTGGTAATCCAGATTCTGTGAAAGTAGTAGTACAGGATGTGGAGCCACTGAATGATACTGACTGAGATGAACCTGCTGCCAAGGAACCTGAGGAAGGTGAAGGCGTATAGGTTGTAGTACAACCATTGCTGGTGCTAGACAACGTATTAACGCTGTAAGAGTAGGTACCAGGGGAATAACCAGAGAATGTTATCGATGAAGGAGAAGAAGCACTGTTCTGTACCCCGTTGTAGGTTACGTACCAGGTGTAAGAACTTGGTAATCCAGATTCTGTGAAAGTAGTAGTACAGGATGTGGAGCCACTGAATGATATAGAATTCGAAGAGCCAGCTGAAGCTGATCCTGATACAGGAGAAGGTGTATAGGTCGTTGTACAACCTGCAGTGGAATTAGAGAGAGTATTCGCAGTGTAAGAGTATGTGCCGGGCAAATTTGAGAACGTCATCAATGACGTGGAAGAACTATGCTGTACATTGTCATAGGTGACATACCATGTATATGAACTTGGTAATCCAGATTCTGTGAAATCTGTTGTTATATAGCTTGGCATTACTCCATTTGGAGGATAGGCACGGGTGCGAAGCCACTGAATTATAGCAGCACCACCCCAAGAACCAAGTGAATAGACATATGATGTAGACGAGGGAGATGGGATATCAGAAGTATATGAAAGTATATTAGTATAATTATTTGCAGCGTACCCAACAGCAGAAGATGGAGAATATACTGAAAGAACCCCACTAGAGGTTTGAGTATTATATCCGTTTTGGTTTGCACAACCGCTACCTGAATTTGACAGAAACTCGAGATTAGAGTGGAATCCCGCAAAAACAGCCTGTTGCCCTGCACATTGGCCACTTCCATAAACAGGGATTCCAGATGTCGCAATTCCTATCCCAGTGTCATGTCCACCATCCCCACCATTATATGGTAAAACGTATTCTTCAGCTACAGTTTGAGCAGAATTAACAGTATTAGTAGAATATATTATAGATGGATTACTTCCAGAAGCCGCAAAGTAAAGTCCATTATTAAAAGAGATTCCAGTTGACCCGCCTTCATTAAGTCCATTTGGTAAACTTGTCCCAGCAAAGTTCCAGTAATTGTTAAAAACATTTGCGCCATCATCATATTCTCCATATACTGGAGATAGCTGTGGTGCTTCTCCTGTGGTCTTGTTATTTAATGCATTATATGAAGTCGGATAAAATATCTCGTATATCGTTAAATTGCCATATGCTGGTATACTTCCCATCTTTAACCAATATATCGTTGTTGTGGCTGTGTTACTGTTTCCTGATTCTAACCATGAGGGTATAATTGTACCGTTTGAATATTCAAATGCTATGTTCTGGAGGTTTGGGGCTTCGTAGGCTGAGTAAACAGCCGAATCTGAATTGTAAAACTGCTGGAAAGGGTTAGGGGTTGAAATACTTTGTGTGTTAAATAGAGTTATACTTTTTATATAAATTGGAGGTACAGCGCTGTAAATAACCACCGGCATTACTCCATTTGGAGGATAGGCACGGACTATAACTCCATTCCAATATTCGTTGCCTGCATTCGCACTGTCACCAACTAGACCAAGATAATTGCCGTTATTTGCAACTGTATAGGAATTTGAAGGGTTCTGATAAAATTCAGAACCGTAATTGCCAAGATTTGTAGACAGATATTGCGTTGCTATACTGTTGTTCACCACCACGCCGGATAATACCCATTCACTACTCCATACTCCTGTATTTGGAGGCGCATTCCAGGAAGTCCAAGATGATGATGCCGCTATTCCATACCAACCACCGCCATTTCCCTGTCTAGCTAATTGTCCAGTACCTGCCGAATTGACCAGGAAGAAAACGTCATTCAGTCCATTTATATAAGTATAATATTCAATTATCATGTTGGTTGATTGTCCTGCCGCAGTTGTATACATATAACTCCCTCCTGAGTCTAGAGCGTAAAGCGCGTTGGTTCCGAACGGAGAACCGGAAGGAGCTGATGATGTCTGCCCGGACGTTCCCGCGAGTGTCCAACCATTATCGCTTGCACCAGAATAATAATTCAAAAATACATCAGCACCGTCATCATATTCCGCATATGT
>JAJZLM010000007.1 GCA_021850635.1 Nanobdellota archaeon | reverse complement strand
TGATAAGTCTTACATTTTTATTGAATCCTTTGAATTCTTTATTTTTCGCTTCAAAAGGTGCGTATTTGATAGTTTTATTTATGTACAGAGCGTTGTTAAATATAAAACCAGCGTACCTTTTATTTATGCTTCTGAACGCGTCTAACTGATCTGGCGATATTTTTGCCGCATTTACTCCATTTATTATTTTTGACCCGAATGTTATGTATACTCCTTTGAGTCCGCTGTAGCCGGCTGTTATAAAAGCGTTTCGTATGTTATCGATCGCATCGCTGCCAGGCTCTGACAGAGGTATCATCGAGCCCGTCATTATGATTGGTTTCTCTATATCTGAAAGCAGAAATGCGAGAGCACTCGATGTATAGTGCATCGTGTCGGTTCCGTGTGATATGACAAACCCATCATATTCTTCACTTTTTTCGCGGATGTAATCGGAAATTTTTTCCCAGAATTCAGGTACCATGTTGGAGCTATCGATCGGCTTTATCAGATCATCGACTTTGTCATAGTTCACAAGTTCATCCAGTCTAAATGCACTGTGGTTGAGCTCCTCTTTTGTTGCTACTTTTAGCCTTCCAGTCTCTTTGTCTTTTATCTGGTCAATCGTTCCGCCTGTTCTTATCCAGCAGATATTCGCTTTTTTTAAGTTTTTATCTTTATCAAGAAGGATATAATTGGAGAGAGGCACGCCAAGAATTTTTACAAATTCTTCTAGAGTTTTCATATTCTCTTGATGGATTTATGAACAAACCTTATATTTATGCCTTGTGAAATTAAAATTTAGAATCTTTTTGGGATAGATTTAATTTAACCACTTTATTTTTAGGTGACATCCTCCCACCTCTAAAGAGTGTGGGTTTTCCCGCTCACATTTGATAAAACAATATTAGGCCTGAGCTCTCGAGCTTTTTTCCCTTTTTCACGAATAACTAATTAGTGAGTTTTTTTGCAGATGAATTTAAGATTACTCCCACTTTACTCTCAGAATAGTCATAGACGAAACCCATACCAATTAGATATTGATTTTAGATGATTTGGGCATGAATTATTGAAAGTATATACTTTTGTGTATATACTGGGGCAGGAGTGAAATTAAGGAAGAGATATACTATACCCCAACGAAGAATTGGGCCCAAAGGGATTCGAACCCCTGATCTTCCGCACGTCAAGCGGACGTCGTAACCACTGGACCATGGACCCTGTTGTAGATTAATATAGATTTAATAGTCTGATATTTATATCTCTCATTGCTTGAGATTGCAGCATAATATATAAAAATCACCGAATCTCCAAGTAAATTTTTCTATAAAATACAAAATAATACATTAGTAATACACAAAAGTCTTTTATAAACAATGTGCCACAATCTTTAAATAAGATAGACAATTAGAAAGCAATGTGGGGGTAGAATATTGTGGAGAAAAATTTAGATAAAATACTTTCTGATAAGCCTAAAGCAAAAGTGACCGTTCTTCTCGTATCCGAGTTAGAGATAGGCTCCGAAGTCGAAGATCCACGAGTAATAAAGAACCTTGGCAACGTAGTGAAGAACTCTCCAGAAAAGATAGACGCTGTGATAATAAACGGAATAGAACCTTACGTGCCAGGAGCATACGGTAAGGACATAGACTACTTTAAGATGCTAGATTCGGATGTAGAGAAAAAATATGGACGTGAACTTTACAATATCCTAGTAAGCGACAGAAGAAAAAGATACGGTAAAAATAGACCAGACAGTATCACAGAGGGTGCAATAAAATCAAAAGCCGTAGAGACACTAGAAGACGTCGCCGTAATAGGCAAATACTTGTTAACACCATTGATAAATGAACTAAAGCATGACGATATAAAGTCATTCTTAGTTTATGGGGATAAGGAGTTCAACAATGAGCAGATAATACAGAGACATCTTGTGAAAAGTAGAAGATATGCTGCAAAAATCGAAGAAGACGAGGAGAAAGACCCAAATAAAACTCTAAAAAAGTTATTGGGGCTAGATAAAGTTGACCCATCTATAGTTTATAAGATAAATAAGGTATTCGGTTTCAGTAGATCTGTGTGGTCTAATCAGGATGATACAGGTATACAAGACATGGCAGCTAAGATGCATAATAAAATCCTATCTAGTATGTTCACAAACGGCGGCAAAAAACCATATGCAAACATATTGCGTGGAGCGGAGAACATAGTAGAAATAAACGGAGTTAGATTTCACTTAGTGCACGCTATAAATGCGCTGTACAACAAGAACAATAGCTTTATAGATCCTCTACTCAACGGACAAGCAAGAGCTCTAAAGAAAGTATGCGACGAATATGAGCAGTTTCAATCTAAGGTTGCAGATGTTTATATACGAGCGCATGAAGGGCCTTTTGATCATAGGACTATAGAGCTGGATTCTGGTAAAGGACCAATAGTGGACATAATATCTCAATCAATCCTCCAAGATATGAAGAGCCTCAAAGCTGGTAGGGAAAAATGGAGGAGAACCGTCGATATAAAGCGCCTCGAGAGAAGACCTTACAGCGGTCTAATAATGTTTTCTATATATGACGACGGAAGGAGGGTAGTAAGAGGTCTCGGATTTGAAGGCATAAAAAACAATCTAAACATAAAAGACATAGAACAAAACATGTATAAGATCTACCTAGCAAGTGACACTCATATTGGAGCAACAGGGTTAAATCCTGTGGGCCCAAGTCAACAAGAGCTATTAGAGGGTATACTTCTAGAGGTAGAAAATGATCCTACACCAAAGGGAGACAGGGTTCTTGTGTTGCTAGGCGACCTGTACCAAGCTGGAGTCAAGCTGATAACTAGAGGAGATATACAGGAGCCACAAGCAGCCGAATACAACGAGCAGATAGAAAAGTTGGGCAAGGAGGACTCCCTTGAAAATAGACTCGCCAACGAAAGAGAAAAAATATACGGTCAGCCTATAATAAACTTAGGTAGGCAGATGTACGCAGGATCTGATTTTACTTATAGGCTCGCAAATCAGTTTGAGACCATAATAATAGCCCCTGGAAATCACGTTCGCAACGGAGCAGACGGATTGAATGAAGCTTATGCTGTCGCTGCGATGTTTAAGACTGCTGGTGTAAAAAACGTTACCGTCACGGATAAGTACGTGCTAAACAACAAGACTATGTATATCTATCAGTACCCAACTAACGCTAGGCACAGCCCTGGGTTCCGTGGTGGGAAAGACATCGGACGCGCCAACGCAGACATGATAGTAAATACTGCTATGAACGTTCTGCTTAATTTCACGGGTGACGCGCATATAGACGCAACTAGAGTCGAGACCAAAGAATATAATAACAAGGAGGTGGCATTACTTGGCGTGATGACGCCTGCCGTGCAACCGTATACACCTTTCGAGAGAGACATCGTACAGAAAGTTGCTGCTCCTAGAGGTATAAAGATAGTTTATTTATCTAAAGATGAGAGCATAAATACAACTTACTTCAAGGTGGAATCCATAAATGAAAAGACCCTTGAAAAAATCCTGGCCAAAAACGGCGGTTCATCTTTGGAAAAGGCGATAAAAGCGCAGTATAAGCAGTAGACACTAATAGATGGCCGGCAGTTTTCAGCTATAAATATCACAATATATATTTCTTAAGATGGAAGAAATCAGAGATAGAAAGGAGGCTAAAGAGGTTTTGGATTTCATAAAGAATAATGATAATTTCTCGATTTTTTACCACTTAGACTCTGACGGGATAATATCTGCTGTGATATTATCTGAAGCTATAGAGAAACTCGGCAAAAGTGTATACGCTTTTCGTGTAAGTAACTATGAGGACTTTGAAAAAGGTATCGACATGAGTTATTTCAGTGATAACGTCATATTGTGCGACATGCAGCCTACAAAGGACTTTATAGAAAGGCTCAGCAGCAGAAAACTGTGCGTGATAGACCACCATGAAGTCATAGACCAGGGCAGTTCTGTGTACATAAACCCCAAGATGTGGGGAGACAATACGTATACACCTTGCTCTTTGCTCATGTATAAGCTATTCGATGACATTGTTCCTGAATTGGACTGGGTAGCTGCGATAGGGTTGATAGGTGATTCTGGAGGGAAAGTAAACGGATCCTTTATCAAGGGAGTAGCTAAAAAATACTCTGTCAAGTTAAAAGACGATGAATACCTCTCAGACAACGACTTTGGGCTGGCTTCTAACATGATAAATTCGATGACTCTTGAGTACGGCAGAAGCGGAGCCGAAGAAGCAGTAGGGATAATCAAATCTTCTAATTCGCTGAAGGGCCTTCTTGAAAATCACAGACTCATCTCAGCCAGTACGAATGCTAACAAAGAGCTCGGGCTCCTAAGGGAATATTTCGAGAACAGAAAGGAACTGTATGATGAACTAGTATACTTCCTTGATGTCGACCCAACCAAGAAAAGGTATTCGTCGACTCTGATAACGCCCGTAAGCTTGGAAAAGGGATATTACGGCAAGATAATAGTGTTTATGACAAAGATAAACTCGCATACTCTTAGGGTCAACATACGAGCAAACGGTGTCAATATAAAACTGCCACAGGTACTTAGGGAGACATTCAAAAACATAAGAGGCACTGGTGGTGGGCACGACATGGCTGCAGCTGCTGCAATACGGCCGCAAGATGAGAACAAGTTTAAGAGTCTGTTTCTAGAAGAAGCTAAGAAGAATATAAATCAGAATTCAGAAATCAGGCATCCTTGATACGTCGACTATAGACATCTCTGCTTCCTTAAAATCTTGGAATTCTGATTCCAGCTTAGAGCTTCCCTCTGATTCATCTATAACAAGAGTTATCATAACTACATTTAGACCGAACGCTAGCGGCTCTATTTCTACTTTGTAGACGCTGCCTCTAGATGTAAGGAATGCCTTGGCTTTTTCCGCTATTTCTTTTATATCAGTCGATATGTCCTTAGGCATCACTTTTATCTTAAGCACAACTTTTCCCATATCATTCAAGGACCTACGAATCCGCACGATTTACAGGTGTACTCTACGCCTCTTATCCTGCACTTACCGCATCTAGCTATGTCTTCTCCGCAGCTTGGACACTTGAATATTACTGAGTCCTCTATTATTGAGATATCTTTTCCACACGATATGCAGAAGTGTTTTCCAGGATGTCCTTTATCGTTTTCCTTCACCATTGCTTAATGTACCACACTGCTCTATTTATAACTTTCTATTTGTGTATACACATATTTAACCAACGAATTTATTATTCAATTATGCTCAGCAAAGAAGAAAACGCCTCCAGGCACTCGGAGAGGGATATAAAACAGGTAATATTGATAAGGAAAGATCTTGGGATGGGAGTAGGCAAAATAGCTGCTCAAGCTTCTCATGCAAGTCTAGGAAGTTATATGGAGACAGCAGAGAGGTTCCCAAAAATCGCTTCTAAATGGATAGAAGAAGGGCAGACAAAAATAGTACTTAAGTTGAAGGACGCTGCACAGTCTTCAGAAATCAAAAAACGACTTAAAGAGGCTAAAATACCTTTCAAAGCGATTAAGGACGCCGGCCAGACACAGGTCCCTCCCGGCACAGAAACTGCAGTAGGCATAGGTCCCTACTACAAAGACGAGATAGATAAGATAACAGGAGACCTACCTCTGCTATGAGTGCTTTTTCTTACGCAGGTACAAACCCACTTTTGCTATTATTGAACACGATCTATTATAGTAATCCACTGGTGTTTTATGCGTTTATAGGCATAGTGGTACTTGCCGCAGCCATAACATACTTGGAGAATATCAGAGCAGGACTTGTTGCAACTATCCTAGTGTCAGCTTTTTTCTATTGGGTAGGGCTATTTCTACCATACGTGTATATACCATTGATAGCTGGGCTCGTGCTCTTATTTCTCGATGTATTTGGGCTAGCAGACGTTAAAAGAGAGATAGAAAACTTCGTTAACTGGCTGTATTTGTTGAAGGTTGCGAAGAAACCGAAAAGATAATGCATCAACATTTACAAGCGTGCAATTTTATCGTCGTGTTCAGGTCTTCGAGATGAAACTCTTTAAGCTCTTTTTGTAGAATAGGAAATACGTTATTATTATGAAATCAACTATTATTGACACGTGCATTATAGTGCAATAGACACATATCGCTTTCAGCACGAATATCTCGAGAAAAACCAGGTACGGTACTAGAAACAAGCCAAAGAAACGCCATCCAAAAAGCGCTATGAATGCACGTCTGTAATACTTGTTTTTTCCGAAACTGACGATATATATAAGTGCAAGGTTTATTATGAAATACACTGCGCCTAATACATCTAAAGGCACCCCAAAAATGGAGTCGTAACTGCTGTTAAGAACCTTGTAGCAGTTGATCGCTATACCACTGCTCTGGCTACCCACCTGGCAGAAAGGCAGAGGATTATGCAGTGTATAAAAAAGGAACAGGACCATACCAGAAGACCATAGACCGAATATAGACATCACTATAAGTATCAGAAATTTACCGAAGCTTATCCTCATATTTTAACCCTCTAATTATCTTAGTTTACAACAACAAAACATAGAGATAGTCGCTTCGTTGTTATAGATTAGAATAACAACGATATGCAATATAAGCTTTGAATATATTATTATACATGTGCTTACAGGATGCCTATATATAGCAGAGGTGGTTTCATCTCTCTGTATGAATTACGACCTAGACAGCATCATATCCGCAAGCAGAAGGATAAAAGCGTTCGCTCAAAACAATGGAGGGATAGAAGCAGAGCTTGCGATACTGGAGATACCTGAAGCATATACGGTCAAGAAGGAGTATTCTTCGCTCGAGTATAAAGCTGGCAAAAGGATCAGAAGGCATGCGTTTGTGAGTATAAACCCTGTAAGTAGAGAAAAGTATGCTGCTGTTTTCACAAATACTGTACCCGGCTGGATCGAAACTTTATCGAGTGGAGATGACAAAGAGAATATATCTACAAAGAGATTCTACTCCGAACAAAACCTTTCTAAAATAGGCGTTTTATACGTATTAAACGAAATAATGGAGAGAATAGACGATGACCAGAAGGAGCTTAGTTCTCTGCAACTCACTCTAAAAACTAGGATAACCCTCAAGCTCTCCTCTGATCTTGAAAAGACAAAAGAATACATAGTTCCTATGGCCAGAAAAAACGCTAATAGCATAGATACATGCTGGCATATATATCCGGAAAAAGACAGCGATTCTGTTATACTGTTTGAGCATCCGACTTACATAAACATGTTAACAGGTCCGTGGAAATTCTCTCAAGCGTTCAGCGGTTAAATAATAGTTGTATGAGAGCGTTTCACTTTTTTCTTAGGATCCTGCAGACCCATCCATACGGGGCTTTCTTGACGCTTAAAAAGTCAAAGTTGCTACCAGACATAGAATCAAGTTCCTTATAGGCTAGGTTTTCTTCCGCTGTACTGTGGGCATTAAAGACTCTCCCCAAAGATTCAGAGCGCCTTAGCGCTAGATCAATATCTCCGTTCAAAAAAGCCTTTTCAATTATTTCAAATAGCTTCCATATTGCTCCATGCTCCATTTCCAGACCATTGAGTTCTCTTCTAGACTCATAACTGAATCTAGGGAAAAGTAAGGTCTCTTCGACGTAGATGTGACACTTTACATCGGATTCAAGTTCTCTGAGAGCCTCTCTGTTGAAGCTACCGCCGCGTAGATCAGCTACTATCTCAGAAAGCTTCGCAGAATATCTCTTGTGTTCATTTTCAAGAAATGAAGATATCATCCTGGTGTTATCCATACGGATAAGATATCAATCTTTCGCGGTAAATTCTGTAGTTTGGATCTTTTTGGGTCTTATCCTTATAGCGTTCAAGAATTTCTCATTGTATCCTTTGTAATACCCCATTATATGTGGTAGTCTGCCTTCAGTTCGAATGAAAATATATATTTTCCTTTTTCCCATGGAAAACTGCATAGGGGGAATCATTCCCCTAGAGTCTCTGAATCTTTTGAAGTTACCATCGTAAGATATGCTTAAGTTCTTGATGGTTTTTTTATCGACGGAAAACTGCTTGATAAAATTGGTGTCATAAAATTCCAGGTTATCTCCTTCTATCTCTATGAACCCTTCATGTTTGTGTAAAGGCTTGCCTAGCGGCTGCGAAAGATGCGCCGATATCCACTCAGAAGAGCTAGTCTTCGGTATTTCATCAGCAAATATCCAAAGGACTTCGAATAGGCTCATCTTTGATTTCAAGTAATTCTCTATGAATTTGCTTCTAGGTACGTCTCCCCTGTGTGAATCAACGAATTTTATTATATATTCGTCAAGAGTTATGCTTATTTTTCCTTTCATATCACGAATCTATCCTCATTGAGTGGCTATCACACTTTACTTATTCTTTGTTAGATTTTATACTTTACAGTTGTTTTAGATCCCTATCTATATAAATGGTTTTTTCTGTGAAACCTGTTAAAACTCTTTTCGATTGACACGCTATGCGAGAAAAAGGTTTGTATACGCTCTATATATATGTGATGGAATAAAAACCTAAAAAGAAAACCTTTAAGTATGCCAAATTCGTTCTTTAGATATGCCTAAAAGTGTGTACGATGCGTTAGACACAGCTAAAACAAGCAAAGAGCACTTTAGAATAACATTGTTGTCTGTCGCTGGAACTTTTCTTGATGGTTATGATATCTCTATAATTGGTGTAGCGCTTACTATTATAACGGCCCTTTCTGCTTTCAGTTATACAAACACTGCATTAGGAAAAGGGCTAATGGCTGCATCAACTACTATAGGTATGCTTTTTGGAGCTCTTTCTATAGGTTATATAACTGACCTAAAAGGCAGGAAGTTCATGTATCTCTGGGACATGGTGATATTCATAATCTTTACGACCGCTATATCGCTGTCTTTCAATTTCTGGTCTCTGTTTATATTTAGACTTATTCTGGGTCTTGCAATAGGCGCAGACTATGCAATAGGTGCAACTATAATATCCGAGTTCACCCCTAAGAAATCAAGAGGAAAGTTCCTAGCAAGTGATGGTCTTGCATGGTGGGTAGGAGCTGCGTTCGCTTTCATAGTAGGTTATTTACTGTTGCCATTTGGGAACAACTCTTGGCGCTGGATGTTCGCTATAGGTATAATACCAGCCATAATAGTTCTTATATTAAGGAGAAAAGTACCGGAGTCCGCTAGATGGCTAGCTAATCAAGGTGAGATCTCAAAGGCTAGAAACACAGAGAAAATAATAACTGGTAAATACGACGTTCTTAAAGTTGTAAGACAGAAAGTTTCATTCTGGACTCTTTTTAGTAAAAAGTACATAAAGAACACCGTTTACTTTGGATTGGCATGGTTTTTCTATGATATAGCTTTCTATGGGATAGGACTTTTTACTCCAACTATACTGATACTCTTAGGACTTAGTCATTCTCTATCTATATTAGGTTCTGCGATATTCTCATCGCTGGCTATACTAGGAAGTGTTATGTGCATACTTACAGTAGACAGATGGGGTAGGAAGCCGATCACGATATTAGGATTCGCGGGTATGTTCGTATCCCTTCTTGTTTTGGCCGTGGTAGCGATGATTGTACCTACAGATGCTTTCGCTGCAGGATCGGTCGGTATTGTAATAGCGGCTATGTATATACTGTTTGAAGTCACGCAATCATGGGGTATGGGAAGCACGGATTTCGTTTATGGTCAGGAGCTTTTCCCTACTACTATACGTGCGACTGGACAGGGATGGGGAACGTCGATAAGCAGGATAGGTGCTATACTAGGTCTTACCACATTTCCTACAATAGTGGCTCTGTACGGCCTAGGTTATGGTCTGCTTTTCTTCGCAGTAGCTGGTCTTATAGGGATGCTGCTTACTATCTTTATGGCTCCTGAAACTAAGTCGAAGTCGTTGGAAGAACTCACTGAGTAAGAACTTAGATGGATATAAAATTTTTAGGAAGATGGAGTTCCAATATCATCAGAAACCAGCGGAATATATCGTTCGTTCTTGATAACAAAATAGCCTTTGACTTCGGTCCCCACGCTCTTGAGTCCCTCCTTGATCTCGGAATAGACCCGTCTAAGATAACTACGCTCTTGATAACCCATATGCATCTAGACCATTACGCGGGTATAGCCGAGCTTCTGTGGTATAGATCGATACATAAGGCCAAGGACAATCTTTTAGTGTTTGGTCCAAAGGGCATAGAGAGCAACACATACAAACTGATGAAGGTTCTGAAGACACCAGAGAACTGGTACAAAGAACAGATAGACACTAAGATAAAATTTATAGAAGACAAGGGAGTGGATTCCATCCAAGTGTTCCATGCACACCACCTAGTGCCGGATAACGGTTACAGAGTCGAGCACAAGGGAAAAATTATATTTTATTCTGGAGACACCGCATACTCTCCTGCTGTAGTAGAAGGCGCAAGTGGTGTGGATGTATTACTGCATGAGATGACATATACTGACAAAGACAGGAAAGCCGCTGATTTCTGGAGACATTCTACTTACAGTGATGTAATGAGAGTATTCAGAGAAAGTCGCGCAAAAAGGCTCGTGCCTGTGCATCTATCAGCTTCGTCCAGTGCTTTTGTAACCAAGGTCGCAGGCAGAGTGGATGGGATAGTCTACCCCCCAGAAATATTGGAACTCTAGTCAAAACCGTTTATTCTATTTTTTAAACTTCTTATAAAAAGAATATTCTCACGATGATATTTATTAATTCTCATAAGTCGTTCTGTTCCTATGGCTACACCTAAAATAACCGTTATAGGAGCCGGTTCAAGCGGTTCCTTTATAGCACATGACCTTGCAAGTAGAGGATTAGATGTCACAATAATAGAAAAGGGAGATATAATAGGTGGCACCAGCGGAAAGTTCCACGGTCTTCTACATAGCGGAGCAAGATACGCAGTGAATGACGTGAAGACTGCGAAGGAAGGTATGATGGACAATCTAGTGATTTCAAAGATCGCTGCGCATGCGATAGAAGACACAGGAGGGATATTCGCAGCCGTCGAAGGAGATGATTTAGATTATGCTGGCAAATTCGTAGAAGGGTGCAAAGCAGCGTCTATACCAGTTGAAGAAATCGATCCTAAGAGACTTGTAGACGAAGAGCCTTTTCTGAGCAAAAACATAATCAAAGCCTTCAAAGTACCTGACAAAGTGATAAATTCTTTTAGTTTCATAACTAGCCTTCTTCTTACGGCAAAGAGCGAGGGTGCAAAGACGCTACTGAACACAGAAGTTGTTGGCTTCGATCTTGAAAATGGAAATGTCAGGGGTGTAAAAGTCAAAAAGAATGGTTCTAATACGACAGACATAGTGAAGAGCGACCTTGTTATAAATGCTAGTGGTCCATGGATAAACAAAGTAGTGCAAGGCATAGGTATCAATAGTATAAACATGATATTATCGGCTGGAACGATGGTGGTTGTAGGCAGGAGATTCACCCACAGCGTAATAAACAGGTTAAGGATACCATCCGATGGCGACATAATAGTGCCTTTTTTTGGAGAATCTATAATAGGGACCACCTCCTTTATAATAGAGGACCCGGATAAATTCGATATAGACGTAGATGACTACGACTTTCTTGTCGATGAAGGATCAAAACTTATTCCGACCATAAAAAACGAGGGAGTAAAAAGGTATTATGCAGGAGTTAGGGCGCTGCTCTCATCGAGCACAGAAAAGGACAGTGGTAGAGGAGCTACTAGAGACTTTAGAATATTTGATCACGAATCGGATAGAGTAAGTGGTATAATAACCATTGGAG
>JAJZLM010000019.1 GCA_021850635.1 Nanobdellota archaeon | reverse complement strand
CGACTTAGCCCCGTCCATTTTTAGGTCATCGTACCTAGGTTGGTAAGTTGTAACACACTTTTTAAAGGATGGCCGCTTCTGAGCCTACCTCCCAACTGTTTCAGATACGATTTCCCTTTTTTGCACTTAGTCGACATTTAAGGGCCTTAACTCACGGCTAGGTTTTTTCCTTCTTGGTGTAAAACTTTACGCCATACACCCAACTTATGCCACATACCATGTTGATATTCTGAGTTTGACAGTGCAGTGGGACCTTTCGGTCCCTATCTGTACAATCAGTATCTTTACCCTCAACACAGCGAAACATAAGCTATCCTGTGGGATATTTCGATGGGAACCAGCTATCGCCGTGCACGATTGGTTTTTCGCCCCTATACGCATGTCAAAAGACGATATAGTTACCGACCTTTTCGGGCCTCCATGAAGAGTAATCCTCACTTCGCCCTGCACACGTATAGATCGCACGGCTTCGGGTCTTACAAACGCGACTAACGGCAGTTTCCTACCGGCACTTACGTGCTCGCTTTCGCTTCGGCTCCCTTTCGTTAGCCTTGCCGCGCTCGTAAACTCCCTGCCCCTTTATGCTAAAAGGATGTTGCAACACTCGACTGCACTTATTTATTGATGCAGTCACAACGCGCCGCAACAACTATAACTATTAGATTTCAGGTTCTTTTTACCCTCTCATCAAGAGTGCTTTTCAACTTTCGCTCACGCTACTATACTCTATCGGTTTCGGGTCGTATTTAGGGTTGGATGTTTTTGACACCCATCTTCACAGAAGAGTCTCGACCTCTGTTACTCTGTACGATATCCGCACTTCCGAAGACTACGAGGCTGTCACTCTCTATGACGCGACATTCCAGTCGACTTTGTCTTTTTCAGTACGGACATGATTCGCACCACATCTCCGCATTGCTGCGGATTCGGTTTGCCCTTTTCCCTTTTCGTTCGCCATTACTGGGGGAATCTCGGTTGATTTCTTTTCCTGCAGGTACTAAAATGTTTTAGTTCCCTGCGTTCCTCTTCCTCTTTTGGAGGAATCAGCACATACATGCTGGCATCACGCATTAAGAAACGGCACGATCAACGGTCGTCTGCGCCTACCGTGCCCTTATCGCAACTTGCTGCGTCCTTCATCAGCGCCCGAACCAAGTCATCCATCTAATAGTTTGGTGTTTTTGCAATTGTACAGTCACATAAATGCTATAAGCATTTCGACTCTTGCTTCCTTATAACAAATATAATGAAGTGCATGCGTTTGACAAATATCTAATAGGCAGTATATCGTTTATAAGCTTTTTGTTAGTTGATTCTGGCGCTTTTTAGTCATATAAAAGTACGGTGAAAGGCGTAAAGTCTGTTATGAGAAGCTTTAAATATTGTGTATGATATATAATTGTTACATAGAGATAGTAAAGAACGAAGTATTTACTACCTGGTAGAATCGAAAATTATGCGAAGAAAAGACGCTATGGCATTCAAAGATGAAAATTACGATAATCCCGACGAAGATTATGAAATAGAGAGGGACGAATCTCTTTTTGAGAATGGAGAAGAGTAACCAGCACATCGATTCTTACCGATAGTATTATAGATAAACGTTAAATGCTATTAGCTGAAGCAGCGGATTACCAAAAACCAGCGTTATCAGTACTCCGATTAAAAGCCCAGGGACAAAGGGTAACCCTATCTTTACTAGTACGGTCTTTATACCGTGTTCCTTTAGTTTTTTAATGTCTTCTTTTTCTAATCCGGTTGGCTTGTGTTTTACTACCACTTTTCCTGATTCGTCTTTTACGTCATCGGCTAACCAATCGCCCTCTGTCAGTTTGTTCACGTGCACGTCAATGAACATAAGATTGTTCGCTACGACGTAGATATAACGCATCGAGACTAGTAGGAAAACTGAAAATGCGAATAGAAAACTAAATGGAGGTGGCACTAACAAGAGTACTCCGATTATTGCTGCTACTCCTACCGCCACCAAGGCTATGTCATACAGCTTTACAAATTTGATTAATCTTTTTATTTTTATAAGCCCGTATACCACTGTCCCTACTATACCATACAATCCTCCAAATATCATCATATTGATGAAAAGCGCTATAAAAGAAAAATTGGAATAAAGATTAACCGACGTGAAAACCATCGATAACCCGAGCATAAGCTTTACATCCCCGCCTCCCCATTGTCCTAACACATACATTAAGTAAGCAAATCCAAATAATACCAACACTGCGAGAGGCATGAATTCTAGGTTCGATATAGAATAAGTGTCGATAGATATGATTATAGACATGAAAAAACCCCCTGCTATCAGTATGTAACTGATAAAGTCGGGAACTTCCCTTGTCCTTATGTCTGTATACGACGCAGCACCCATCAAAGCGATGACAAGTACGAATATAAACAATACCAAATATGATATCATATGTTATATCTATTGGGTACGGGTTTATATTACTTGAGTGATATCCCGCTGAGAGCTGTGGACATACTTAAAAAGTGCAGTAGGGTATTTCTTGAGAGATACACCAATATCAACGACATAGGTTTCATTGCAGAATTAGAGCGCATAACAGACAAAAAGATAGAAATCATCGGCAGAGAATTACTGGAAGGAGAATATCTGATCTCGCTAGCAAGAGATTTGGATGTGGCATTGCTTGTGCCCGGAGACCCTCTATTCGCCACAACCCACATTTCACTTGTAGTAGGGTGCAAAAAGAACGGCATAAAGTACAAAATAGTCCATGCAAGCAGTATATCGACCGCAGTCGCTGAGACGGGTCTGTCACCGTATAAGTTCGGAGCTGTGTGCAGTATCCCTTTATACTCTAAGGGGTTCAAGCCTGAAAGTTTCTTTGATGTTGTAGAAAAAAACTTGAAGGAAGGCTTTCACAGTCTAGTACTCTTAGAGGCCAAAAATGATGCTGAGTTCGTCAGCGTGGAAGATGCCATCTCAATATTAAAGGGAATAGCCGATAAAAGAAAGACACACGGCATAGACTGGAAGAACGTTATATGCATATCATCTATGGGTAGTGATGAACAAAATATATTCTTTGTATCATCCGGCTCTAGTGCGTATAAACCTCCTTTAGCTCTTGTGATACCTGCATCTATGAGTACCATCGAGAATGAAAACGTGCATCTACTACTCGATAAAAACTAGTAGATCCTAGTATATGTTTTCATATCACTGTTGAACAAACTTAGTTTTTCAGCGTAGAACTTATAATCTTTTACATCCTCTGACAGTTTATCCAAGTCTTTTTCCGTACGACACAGCGTTATATGTGGACTGAATGATTTATCGGCTTTTATCCCTAACCTGGAGCAAATTGCTGTATACACATCATATAAATCCGGTTCTATCCCTATGAAAATGACGTTTCCTCTCGCTCTTCTGAAGATACCTAAACCAGTAAGCACTATCTCCTTGTGGAACCTGACCGAGGATATCCTTTTTAATATCTCTTCGTCAGATAATTTTGAATCCCCTAAAAACAGTATCGTTATATGTAGCTTGTCTTTTGATATGAACCTGCCATCTACTTCTTTTTTCAAATCCTCTATTATATCGCTTAAATATTCTTTTATTTTATCTGGTAGTTCTATCGCTATAAATAAGCGTCTCATTTGGCTAGTTCAATCGAGTCTATCTCACCATCGCCGTCTATGTCGTACCCTCTTATGAGCGCGCTCCAAGTGGCCTCATCCGAGTATCCCTTAAAAGTCATCTTAGAGAACCTAGTAGCCGCCAGTATAGATGAAAATGTCCCTATGTTTCTTATCCCGCTTAGAAGTATTATTTCCTTGGTCTTATCGAACGGGTTCCTTATTTTTTCGACTACTCCTTCATAATCTCTTGTGTGCAGTCCTTCTTTGTCTTTAAGCCCCCATCCTTCCTCTTTTTCAAACTTTATTGGCAGGTAGCTGTTTATGTCTTTTGTTATCAAATTTGTCACGGGGCCCCCTACTAGTATGAGGTTATTCTTAAACAAGTTCTTTGCTATTACGTCCGTGTCTAACACTATCGGAAAATTCTTCGGCAGTTCGCAGAACTGTCCTAAAAACATCGACAAGTATATCGCGTAGTGCGTGTCTCGCGATATCGCCTTATACTCACCGTGTGGATCGGTAGATCCTACGCATATTAAACCTTCAAATTTGCCGTCTTTTATGAACTTCCTGTAGAAAGCGGATACCCCTTCGTCGTTTATCTTCTGTTCTTTGAACCTGACCTTTACACTTGAGTCTAGAATCTCATAAGTAAACGAGTTAGAAACGGCCTTGTAAACGTCTCCGCGCTTTGGCGTACTAGCCTGCGCAGTAATAAGACCAGCTTTGACAAGCGCGTTTATCGTCGATTTAGACGCTTTTTTCGTAATTTTAATCGTCTTAGACAGCTCGTCCGAAGAAGACGGCTTTTTCGCAAGGATTTTAATAGCATTCAGCGCAGTCTCGTTTGCTACAGACTTTAGGCTGTTTATATCGCTAATTACCTTAGTGCTATTAAGGAAATAGTCCTCCCCATCTGTTTTCATCACGAATGTCTTCATAGTTTTATATTAGGTTGACGTGATTATAAAAGCGTTTCCTACAAGAAAAAGCTCGTATGGCTACCTTTAAATATTAGCTTCCTTCTTAGTAATAGCTATCGAAAACGTTTTATGTGTGGTATAATAGGTTACAATGGAAAAGATAATGCAATCCCTTATCTCCTAGATGGAATAAAGAACCTAGAATATAGGGGGTACGACAGTTTCGGATGCGCGATAGATTCCAATGGTGAACTGGTCATAAAAAAAGACGTGGGAAGAATAGACAACATAATAAACAAATACAAATTGCAGGATCTTTCCGCAAACAAAGCGATTATGCACACCCGTTGGGCAACAACTGGGGGTATCGAGCAAAAGAACGCCCACCCCATAGCGGACTGCTATAATAGGATAGCTGTGGCGCATAATGGGATAATAGAGAACTGGAAGGAACTCAAAGAAGGACTATCTGAACACAATATAAAGTCAGACACTGACACTGAAGTGCTCGCCCATCTAATAGAGAACGAATTGAAAGCTGGTAAGGATCTAAAATCAGCAGTGGCCGATGCTTCCAGGCCTATAAAGGGCATGTCATCATTTATAGTGCTCGATACAAAGAACGACGACTTGGTAGCCGTAAAGAAGGGGTCTCCTCTCGTGATGGGACTATCAAAAAATGGCAACTTCGTATCTAGCGACGTACCCTCTTTCATAAAGTACACCAACAAGGTGATTTACCTATCCGACGGCGATGTAGTCTCTATCGGGAAGGACAGTTACAGCATAGAGAACCTCAACGGAGAAAAACGTCCCCATGTTGTGACAACAGCAAACATGTCAGTAAAAAGCGTAGAAAAAGGAGACTACAAGCATTTCATGCTAAAAGAAATAATGGAACAACCGTCTTTGATTAAAAAAATTAAAGACAGTGGATTTGAGGAAGTTGAAAAGGCGGCGAGTCTTATACAAAAACAAGGTACCATATATATAACTGGAGCTGGGACTTCATTCCATGCAGCAAGACTTGGAGCTAGAGTGTTCAGGGAATACGGCATCAATGCTATACCTGTACAGGGACAGGATATACCCTCCTATAAGAAAGTGATATCAGATAGAGATGTATTCATAATAATCTCGCAGAGCGGCGAAACGGCCGATATAATAAACATACTTCCGATAATAAAGAACAATAAAAAGATAGGTATAATAAACAACCAGGAATCCGCTCTATCCAGAGAGGTTGATGCGCTCATACCGATGGGCGCAGGCACAGAAAAGTCAGTAGCCGCCACCAAAACATTCACACTTTCAGCGATATACATTACAATGCTTGCAATGATATATGCTGGTAAAAAAGAAGAAGCTATAAGGGAGCTTAAACTCCTGGATATAGACATGTACAATGTTTTCGTTCCATCGGTTATAAGCGCGATAAACAACGTCGCTGAGAAAATAAAGGACCTAGAAAGCGTGTTGCTATTCGGAAGAGACTACGACTATATAATTGCATTAGAAGGAGCATTGAAACTTAAGGAGATAACGTATATCCATGCAGAAGCAGTGGATTCGTCGACGTTCAAACATGGACCTCTGGCATTGATATCCGACTCCACGTACTCGATATCTTTTGTATCCAAAGCTCTGAGACAGGTTATGCTGTCGAATGTTCAGGAGGTAAAGACTAGGAAAGGAAAAATTATAGGTATATCAGATTCAAATTCGGACCTATTTGATTTGTTCATAAAAGTACCTGAAGAAGGGTTGTTTAGTTTTATACCGAAAGCTATAGTGATGCAATTGCTCTCGTATAAAGTGGCCGCATTAAAGGGCTTAGACATGGACCACCCTAGAAACCTAGCGAAGGTAGTCACAGTTTTATAACTATATATTACATCATATAACTGTGGAAATCGAGCTGTTCCCCATAGATGTAGATTATATAGTAGTCGATGGGCGCACATTAGTTAGAATATTTGGTCTAGGTGAAGGCGGTAGTAGAAGGCTCGTATACGACGATGCATTTAGACCTTACTGCTACGTTGAATCGACCCCTGAAAACCTCGACAAAACGGTTCAGGGACTGTCATTCATAGACGAGATAAGGGAAACTAAGATGACAAGACTAGGAGAATCTATAAGAGTCTATAAAGTGTTCACGAAGCTTCCTGAGGATGTACCAAAACTGAGACGATTAAACCTTAAGACTTACGATGCTGATATACCTTTTTATAAACGCTATCTGTTAGACAATAAGATAGGTTCTTCAAACAGAATAAGATTCGAAATAGAGGGTGACACAGTCAAAAAGATAATAAACGTGGAGAATGGTAATCCTCCATTAAAAAGCATAGCCATAGATATAGAGACCTACTCTAAAAGGGCCAACCCTGACGCAAAAATAGACCCAATAGTCGCAATATCCCTAGCTAACTACACCACAAAAAAGTGCTTCACGTGGCTAAATACAAAGGGAGAGGGAATAGAAAGGGTAGAAGACGAGAAATCGATGCTTTCCACTGTCGCTAAATTCATATCTGAAAACGGCTTCAACACTATAATCGGTTACAATTCAGATTCTTTCGACTTGCCATACATAAAACAGAGAGCTGACATACTGGGCATAAAACTTCTTTTCAATGATTTTGAAATTAAAGTAAGGGGGGAGAAAAGGAAGGTCGCAGAGATAAACGGAACGGTACATATAGACATACTAAATTTCATACGCAATATTTACGCAGTTTACAATCTAAAAACAGAGGTGCTTACACTTAGAGAAGTAGCAGCTGAAGTAATAGGCGAACAAAAAGGTGAATTCGACTGGGAGAAAGTAGATTCTATATTCAAAGACGAAAGCTTTGCGAGTTCTCTGTGCTCGTACTGTATACAAGACTCGTATATAACATTCAAACTGTACGACAAGATGTACAATCTGTTAGGAGAACTGAATAAGCTTGTCGGTCAGACTATAGGCGATATATCCAGAATGACGACAGGAGCTTTCGTTGAACACCTGATAATGAGAAAAGCAGTGGAGATAGGAGAAGTGATACCTAACAAGCCTTCTGATTTCGACGTTAACGAGCGAATAAAGAAGATAAACAGCGGTGCCTTCGTATTTCAGCCGAAACCTGGACTTTATAGTGATGTCGCAGTTGTAGATTTCAGAAGTCTTTACCCAAGTATAATAGTGTCGCACAACATCTGCCCTTCTACAATAAGATTCGACAAAGGAGATGTAAAGTTCGCGAATATCGATGAAAGACGCGGTTTCATCCCAGCTACACTCGAAGAATTGCTGAGGCTGAGAGCAGACGCCAAATCCAAACTTAAAAACGACAAAGAAAACAGACAATTGAACGCTAGAGTCACTGTTCTAAAACTAATAGCCAACGGTTTCTATGGATACTTGGGTTACTACAATGCTAGGTGGTACTGTTTCGAATGCGCGGGTATAGTGACAGCACTTGGACGAGATTATGTCCACAGCGTAATAGATAGGGCGGAGAAGGAAAACACGGAAGTAATATACGCAGATACAGACAGCGCATTCATACACAAAGAGAACATAAGCCAATCTATAGGAAAATTCATAAATGATATAAATGCATCGCTCCCACATCCGATGGAATTGGAGCTACAAGGCGTGTATAACAGGGCGCTGTTCGTGAGCGGAAAAGAAAGTGGTAGAGGTGCAAAAAAGAAATACGCTCTCTGTGACAGCGATGGAAAACTTACGATAAAAGGATTTCAATCCGTTAGGCGGGACTGGGCTGCCATAGCGAAGGATACCCAAAAAGTACTGCTAAGGAAACTTTTGGCGGAAAACGATGAAAAGGGGGCAGTGGAATACGTTAAAAACGTGATAAGAGAAATAAAAAGCGGCAATGCTCCTCTAGAAAGTCTCGTAATATTCACGCGATTGCACAAATCGCTCTCATCATATAAACAGACAGGTAGACACGTTTCCGCGGCGAGCAAGAGCGGGATCTCTTTCTCTAGTGGGGACACTATAAAATATATAATAACCAAAGGCAGACCAGGAGAGCGTGTATCGTCCCGTTCGGTCCTTATAGACATAGCTAAAAGGGAAAACATAAAATATGACCCTGATTACTACATAAACCAACAAGTCATACCATCGGCTATACAGATACTCAACGTACTCGGATACAAAGAAGACGACTTAACCGACAAGTCAAACACGTCTTTACAGTCTTTCATTTAGCTGAGTTTTTCAGCAAACCTATTAATAATAAGGTTTCTTACTTTCAATTATGATGGATCCAACAGAGAAAGAAAAATGGCTTGAAGCTGGGAAAATAGGCAAGACTATAAGAGATTATGCGGTTTCTATATCCAAACCAGGTACTCTTCTTCTCGACTTAGCAAAGGAGATAGAGAAAAAGACCTCAGAACTTGGAGCCAAACCTGCTTTTCCACCGAACCTCTCTATAAACCAGATAGCGGCGCATTACACCCCAAAATACAACGATAAAACTTTATTACAAGAAGGAGACGTGCTAAAAATAGACGTCGGAGCCAGCGTGGACGGCTTTCTATCTGATACCGCCGCGACCGTTGTGATAGGAGGAGAGGAGATTGATTTGCTTAAAGCAACTAGAGAAGCACTGGAGGAAGCCATAAAATTAGCAAGACCTGGCGCAAAGGTGGACGATATCAGCAGGGCTATAGAAACAAAGATAAAATCTTACAACTTGTCCCCTATAGTCAACCTTGGCGGACACGGATTGAACAGGTATGAGGTACATGAAGGAGAGTTTATAGCTAACTCTGTTACTAATTCGTCTAAGACTTTAAGAGTAGAAGGAGCCATAGCGATAGAACCTTTTGCCACTACAGGCGGTGGATACGTAATAGACAGCCCTGAAGTACAGATATTGATGCTAGAAAGACATAAGCAAACAAGGAGCAGACTTGGGAGGCAGATACTAGAATTCATCGAGTCTGAATATAAGACCATGCCTTTCTCAAAAAGATGGATAGTGGAAAAGTTTGGCGTTATATCAGAGATAGAACTTAAAAACCTGGTGCGTGAAGGAGCTCTGTATGAATTCAATGTTTTGAAAGAAAAGGACAATGGATTGGTATCTCAATTCGAACATACTCTGTTATTCGATAATGGAGAAGTGATAGTCACTACACTCTGATATGGGGGTAAAATTAAAGGACCTTGCGTCTAGTAAGGAGATAAACGTCAGGGAACTCAGCAGAAAGACCATCGCCATCGATGCGTTCAATTGGATATATCAGTTCCTTACTACTATACGCCTTGCAGATGGCTCTTACTTGACAGATAAAACAGGAGAGATAACCTCCCATCTAAACGGTCTATTTTATAGGACGATGAATCTCATAATCAATAACGTAACACCTGTTTTCGTATTCGATGGACCTGCACCGATGTTCAAAAAAGCCACTAACATAGAGAGAGCAAGAGCAAAGGAAGAAGCTAGAAAATTAGCCGAAGAAGCTGAGACCGAGGAGGAGCGCATAATGTATATGAAGCGCACCGTTACTATAAACGACAGGATAATTTCATCGTCCAAGGAATTGTTATCTCTGATGGGCGTCAAAACCATCCAAGCGCCAGCCGAGGGGGAAGCACAGGCAGCTTACATGAACTTGAAAGGAGACGCATATGGCGTAGCTTCCCAGGATTACGATGCGCTGCTTTTTGGGGCAAAAAGATTGATACGCAATCTTAACATAACCAATAAGAGAAAGCTACCTGGAAAAGGGATTTCTACCGAAGTTTCTCCACAGCTCATAGATTCTAATGCACTGTATCAAAGTTTAGGGATAAGCAGAGAACAGCTTATTCTGATAGCCTTGTTTGTCGGTACAGATTACAACAAAGGGGTAAAGGGGATAGGACCAAAAAAGGCTTTTGCTATAGTAAAAAAAGATAAGAAGGAATCCATACTGAAATCGTATGATTTCGGGTGTGAATACGACATAAATGACGTGTTCAATTATTTTATGAACCCGAACGTGACGGACACTGACAAAACCCCGCCTAGTACTATTGACAAGGATAAACTTGTAGAGTTCTTATGCGACGTACATTCTTTTTCCAAGGACAGGATAGGCTCTTATATTGAAAAGATAAAAAAGGAGAGCTCTCTTTTAAGGTATGACTGATAATGAAGATGAGTCGCTTGAGAGTAGGTTCATAGCCGAAAAAAGCAAAATGGAGGAGGCATTAGCCAAACTCGAACGCAAAGACGCAAGAAAGGTATCATACGAATTTCTAGACATGGCGGAGAACTACTTCAAAGATTCTGGATACTTCTATGAACGCGGTGAGGTAATAAGAGCATTTGAAGCGATAGTTATAAGCTGGGCTTACGTAGACGCCGGAATAAAGGCCGGTTTTTTTTCTGTCCCTGAAGAGCTTAAAGATTATTTCACTTCTTAGATAATGAGCGGATTCTATTAAGCATTAATAAAGATTTATATATTATAGGGTAGTAAAGAATAGAATGGAGAATGGAAGGGAGAGAGTAACAGCTGCGGTAATACTTATAGTCTTTCTTATGGCAGCCATATTCCTATACTTGATACTATTGCCACAACCTGTTACGTATAGTTTGATATACGGTAATTTCAACAACAATTCGATCAGTAATAACACTTCCCACAACCCTATACCCAACTCTTTCTACTACCCTATTTCATCATATGTTGGTGGAAACCAGTTGCCAAGCAACTACAGCTATCAGATGGGTACGTTCGATGTGTCCTACAATGTTTACAATTCTACGACGTACACAAATTCTCCTTTTTCTCTTTCTTCTTCCATATTTGGTCCTTCCTCATATAACATAGGATTCAACGGCAGCATGTCTGACGCCTACTTTATAGGGATTAGAGTGGGTTCGGTATCCGGTTCACCCAACCTAAAGCTGTCATTGAATGGAAACAACTTCTATACTGGAGCTGCTTCGTCTGGAGAAAACTTAACTCTTAGCGTGCCAGGGGTCATAAACGGTAAAAACACAATCACTATATCCAATTACTTAAATGGTTTCGCTTTCTCTCAATCTATAGATTTCTCCAACGTTTCAGTTACGCAGATGTATAAAGTATCCGTATCTCATTCAACGTCCACCAGCATAAATACATTAGATGGGCTGGGTAATTTCTATCTACAATTTACTCCTATAGGTCAAGGTCCTCTTTCTGTGTATATAAATGGGCAACAACTAACCGCTCTAACGACTGGCAATGACAACCCTACTACGATGATTATA
>JAJZLM010000002.1 GCA_021850635.1 Nanobdellota archaeon | reverse complement strand
TTTAAACAAAGCGCGGTGAATATTTTCCTGCTCCTTGCACACACTGCCCGTCAAACCAGACAAGTTAGATTTAGATGAGACTGCTGTTTCTTATAGCAGCCGAATCTAGGTTTAGCGAGTAGGGTTAAGTCGCCACAAGGTAGCCGTACGGGAACGTGCGGCTGGATCACCTCCTTTATTTTAAAATAATCAGAGAGGTCATTATAATAGCGTCGATGTCATCATGTATGCTTTTTTTATCGTCTTAGCCGGCTTTAGGTATTTAAATTCAGACCATTTTGTTCATCTGCTTGTTTTTCTAACGAATAGAAGGAAAGCAGTATGCTTTATTCCACTGCTCTCCGGGCGCAGTATATCACGGTCTAGTTCTACTTTCCACTCTTTTTCGTCTGTGTTTATAAGCCTCTCAACCTCTAATTCCTGTGGTAGTGCTCTTATAGTCTTCTCTATCTGGATTATAGATGGGGAATATGAGCATAATCTTGCGCCAATTTTCATACTCTTGCTCACTGCCTTTACAGCATTCCACGGATCTGGTATATCAAGCAGTACAAAATCAAAGTCCTTAAATTTTGATCCTTTTCTTATGTCGGCGTTGATTATATCCACGTTTTTCAGGCCGAAAATAGATACGTTCTTTTTTGCAACTTTTATAAAATCCTTCCTGGTCTCGTAGGAGATAACTTTACTTTCTCCCACCAAAGAAGCCATCACGCACGCAGAAAATCCAGAGCCGGTTCCAGCCTCTAATACTTTGCTGCCAGATTTTACTCCTCCGTACATTATTATACTTCCCATATCTTTTAGAGTTATTATCTGCGGCAGGCGGATTATCTTTCTGAACATGTCTGGAGTAGAGGGAGCCACTACAAAGAATTTCTTTCCCTTATGTGTTTTTATAATCGAACCAGGTTTAGCTTTTTTTAGCTGTGCAGACTTTATTATTCCGAATTCTGTGTTTATGTCCTTATCCTCACTTATGAAAAGCGATGATTTCTCTCCAATAAGGAATACTTTTTTTTCCATAATCAAATCTTTATCACATTTATTATGCTGCCGTATTCAGAATAATCCGATATCTTTCTAGCAGACGTTATTACGAACACGACAGTCTTGTACGCAGCTGCATAGCCGGCGAACTTTATCAGGTCCCGTTTGGTGATTGTCGGTTTCATAGAGACTATCACTATAGTCTTGAACCTGTTTTGGCCATATTCACATTGGTAGACGTCTTGTTCCACTCTATTAACGCCACTGAAACCGTGCCCGAACAGCATGTTTTTCACTTCTTCTGGTATAGGTTCAGAAAGTTTCGTTCTTTTAGAAGCCCTCTGTTTACTCTCTGTTTTCTGTATTTGCTTTGTCTTGGGAGCAGGAGAGCTTTCGCGTTCACCATTCATGAGTCTTTTTACGTCGTCGAGCGACAGTTTATAGTAATACATATAGTCTACGCGTTTTCCAGTTTCGCTGTCCTTTGCTGCAACGTTTTTAAGGAAATCGTTCAATGATCTTGATATATATCTCTCGGCAGGCGATAGGTCCTCCACCTTGATCAGTTTTATATTTTTCATCTTGTTGACAAGGGTTTTCTCGTTGTTATTTAGTGTCTGGTATATTTTGTCCATCGCAGCGTCTATGTCTTTTTTTAGGTAGTACACAGCAGACGTACCATATCTTCTCTCGGTTTTTGATATTGTGTTCTGCCCTGCGTAATAGTCCAATATAGCGGCTGTTTGGGTCGTATCCTTACCTATGGCTTCTGCAACGTCTATTGTTAGGCAAGGTCCTCTCTCCAGCATGCTTAATATCTTCGAATATATCTCGTCAAGTTCACCCATATCAGTTATTATCGTTTTGTGTTTATATTTAAAATAATGTACTGATGAATAATAGGTATAAAGGTATGGATCATAAAGGACAAGTTTTCACTATAGATCTCTTAATAGCTCTATTCATATTCATACTGGTGTTTACTTCTATTATAGTGTTCCTTTACGAAGTCGCATCCGTGTCGAATCCGTATTCCTCTTACTATGTGCAGTTCGTATCCGATACCCTGAATAACATTGCTTCTTCAGGCATCAACACTTTGACCGGTTCACAGGGCTACCCTACCAATTGGAATTCTATGCCGTGCTCGTCCATAAAGACTTTAGGGATAATGTTGAACTCGTATGAAGTGTCGGTGCAGAAACTGTACAATCTAACTACCCTCTCGTCAAGCTCACTTGATTGTTTGTCACAGCTTTTGCGGGCGGGCAATTCCTTCAATATATCCGTATTCTATCTTAACGGCAGCACTGTAAAGGTAAACTCAGTACCTATAACCGCTGGATTTCCTATACCAGCTGACACGGTATACACTGCGTCAATACAACGGTATGAAGTGCTGTCCCCAGGAAGCACTATAATACGGATAAGTTATTCGGAGTGGATATCATGAAAGGGCAGATTTTTACGATGGACCTTGTTCTAGGTACCATAATATTGCTTTCTGTGATAAGTAGTGCTTACTTGATATCATCCACATACTTATCCGCTACACAATCTAATTTGTCTAACAACGACTTGCTTAGTCAATATTCGTCGGCAGTTACGTCTTTCGTACTGGTAAACACCACTATGCCTAAAATGTTCTATGTCCAGAGCAGTGGTAATCTGCCCACTGTTATAGATTATATACAAAGCACATTGGGAGAAGAACTTTCTACCCCGTATTCTGTATCGCTGTACGCGCTGGAAAACTATTCACGAACATCCCTGGGTGTACCTGATATACTCATCTTTGAGTACAATTCTAGCGGCTTCTCCGGAGTTAATACGCAGGCATACACTGAACCAATACTTGTCACAAATGTTTCTTCCCTATGTGGTTCATCTTGCAACGCATCTCTGCTTGTCAACAGCACCTTCCCGTCTCTCTCTACAGAAGTGAATGCTCAAGCGTGTACAGTATCCACACAGACAGGAGAACCAGTCTCTGGATGGACTATACAGAATGATACTCCATCCGGCTACTGCAAAATAACGGTAGGCGCATATAATTCAGGGGGTAAGCCGGGGAATTATCTGGTCAATGCTTATAAGACGCCTGGCGGAGCTTCGGACGGTGAAACAACTCTGTATGTATTAGGGATAGACACCCTGCTCATAAGAGTGCAGACCTAATCCGCAGTCCTATCCCAGCTCTGTGCGCACCTTATATAAACAGCACGTTCTTATTCTTTTCGTCCGATTTTAGCTTCTGTTCGAAGTCACTTAGCGGACCCCGTATATCTCCTCTATACAAGCCGTTCCTTACAGCGAGATTGTTTATCCTCAGCAAAAGTTCACCCAGCTCATAGGCTTCGTTGAATTCTATGTTGTTCCTGTACTGGTTGTACAATGTAAAATTCTCCAGTACTCTCTCATACAGCTTCTTCAACTCCTCCTCTTCCATATCTCCCCCTCCTCTAATAATAAAAAGCTACAGTATCTAAAAAGTCTTGATTTTATATTACTAGGGTATTACTACCTCATTTCCAGTAGAGATTTTATAGGGGTTAGATAGTCGACTATACTTAGTAATTCACTTATGGCTGACGGATTCGGAGAAAAATTCTCCTCTTTCTCTCTGTTCGATGTCTAGGCGGCTCCCGCGGGTGTTTATCCTCGGCCTCAATGTGTCTGGGTCTCTGCGCATAGTGATGCTGACTTTCTTCAGAAAATTGTTTATGGCCGATGAGGTCGAGCTTATCTCCTCGGTTACTCCATTAACACCTCCTTTTCCGCTGAAAAGGATACTTTTTGAGCAGATAGAATCCAAAAACAACACATCGTGATCCACTATCACTGCGCATTTCTTTCTGGTGTTTATGAATGAAGAGATGATACCCATCATCTCGAGTCTGTCTTCTATGTCCAAATTCGCGGACGGTTCGTCTATCAGGAATATGTCCGCATCAGCCATAAGAGTGGAGACTATAGCGACTTTCTGTAGTTCACCGCCGGACAGTGTCTTTATATCTTTGTTAAGGAGCTTGTTTATTTCCAATTTGTTTATGATGCCTGTGAATTCATTGTCCTGCGCGTAATCTGGCTTGATGTTAATAAAAGCATCGTTCACAGTGCCGTCTATCCTAGGTATAAATTGAGGTTTATAAGATATTTTTATGCCTAGCTCCAGCTTTCCGGCATCTGTTTCGATAGCTCCTGCAAGAGCGCGCACGAAAGTGGTCTTTCCTATGCCGTTTTCCCCTATGACTCCTACTATATCCCCCTCGTATAAGCTACCACGTTTAGCGTTAAGGACAAATTCCCCAACCTTCACCGAGAACTCCGGCCACGATACTACTGCTTTTTTTGTCGATGCACTAAAAGTGTTCTTTATCTTTATCGTCCAGTTTCTGAATCTCATATTCTCGTCTGGCAGGTAACCATTTATGTAATTGTTTATCCCATTGCGGGTCGGCATGACGTGCGAGACTATCCCATAATTTGCGTCCGAGCCGTATAATATCTGTATGAAATCGGTAAGATAATCCAGCATTATAAGGTCGTGTTCTACTATGACTATAGTTTTGTCCTTTAGATTATCGCGGATTGATGCGGCTACCTTTAATCTTTGAGATATATCTAGATAGTTCATGGGCTCGTCGAATACGTACACGTCTGCATCTTCATCCATAGCCTTAGCTATCGCCGCAAGTTGAGCTTCTCCGCCGGATAGAGTCTTAGTCTCTCTATTCATGAGCACATTATTTATTATCCCAAATCTATTTTTCTTTATTATATCTGACACCTTGCCGAATAGTTCGAATTCCTGTGGTTTTACGGCTACTTTTATTTCACCCTTATAAAGTCTTGTGAGGTACGGCTGTATGTCCTTTCCCCTGAATCTCCTTATTATCTCTTCGGTCGACGGAGGCGACGAGTAATTGCCGAAGTTCGGTAGGATGGTCCTTGATATCAGGTTTATATTAGTAGTTTTTCCTATGCCGTTTCTGCCTATCAGACCGACTATCTTGCCCCCTATAGGAGTCGCTATATTATACGTTCGAAAAGTATTGAGTCCATATTGGAAAGACAGATCCCTACCTAATTCGTCCGGCAGGTTTATTATTCTTATTGCGTCGAAAGGGCATCTCTTAACGCATATGCCGCACGAGATACACAGGTCTTCCGTTATTCCGGCTTTACCGTTTTCTCTCACGAAAACAGTGTCTTTGAACCCCTGTCTGACTGGGGGGCAGACATCTCTGCATATATAATTACAGTTATCCGGCGCTTGGCATTCCTCTTCCTTTATTACGGCTATTCTCATAAATCATGCTCAGAAAGGATTATTTTTTGTGTATATATTGGATATAAGCGAGACCGCTCAATCATCATTTTGTTATTCTGCAGACCATAAAGAGTTATGACTCCCTGTCATTTATATACGTTTTGTATAGATTCTATTCTAATTATCACTAAAAAATAATAGCACAATTATAAGATAGCACATAAATATACAAAATAAGATAAAAACCTATGAAACAAAATTTCTTTCTTACGAGCGTGTGTAAAAACATATATTTATTAATGGCTGATACGTCACGTAAATTCGAAGATAAGTTAGGGAGGTAACTGAATAAGTTTTTTATGATAGATATACCAAAAGAAACGCTGGATTTTTTCGGGAACGATGAACTTAGATCGAGGATATTTTATGAGAAGTATTCTCTCATATCCAAAGACAGTAAAGATAGACTGGAAACAACTCCTCCACAGACATGGAGAAGGATAGCTAAAGCAATCGCAAGCGTCGAAAAGAACGAAGAAGTTAGGAAAAAGACCGAGGAAGAATTTTACTGGCTCATGCAGGACTTCAGATTTGTGCCAGGGGGCAGAATACTCTTCGGTGCTGGAGCGGACAGGAAAGTCACGCTTCTGAACTGCTACTACTTGCCTATAAAATCTGATTCAATAGAGGGAATATTTGACACCGCAAAGGAGATGGCTAAGACTTATTCATATGGAGGGGGCGTAGGTATAGACATATCCATATTGAGACCGGAAAACGCACCGGTACACAACGCAGCTAGAGTTTCAACTGGTGCAGCTTCTTTCATGGAACTCTACTCAACCATTACAGGGACTATAGGACAGTCAGGTCGCAGGGGAGCGCTAATGATAACCATGGACGTCACACATCCAGACATAGATAAATTCATAATTTCGAAGAGCGACAAAGTAAAGGTAAGATTTGCCAATATAAGCGTGAAGGTATACGATGATTTCATGCGTGCAGTAGAAGAACACAGGAAATTTGAACTGCACTTCAAGAACGACAAGGTTGATATAAAGAAAGAAATAGACGCATCAGAGATCTGGGATAGCATATTGGACAGCGCCCTCAACACTGGGGATCCAGGAATAATGTTCTGGGATAGGATAAAAAAGGAATCTCCTACAGAATATGATGATAGGACGAAGGTTATGGGGACGAACCCTTGCTCGGAACAGCCGTTGGAAGACTACGGCGCATGTGATCTAGGCGCTATAAACCTAGCTGCTTTCGTATCAAAACCTTTCACTAAAGAAGCTTCTGTGGACTGGGAAAATTTGGATAAAACTGTAAGGTATGGCGTAAGGTTTTTAGACAACGTATTGGACTACAGTTATCCAAGACACGCGCTCAAGGAACAGGCAGAAGAAACGATATACGCGAGAAGAATAGGGTTAGGGATAATGGGAATGGCGACGATGTTCATAGAACTCGGATTAAAATATGACACGGACGAGGCAATAGACTTCACTGACAAGATGTTCAAGAGGATAAAGGAGGTAGCGTACGATGAGAGCTCAAACCTTGCTAAAGAAAAGGGGTCATTCCCAGCCTTTAAACCGGACAAGCACCTTGCTAGGGATTTCGTAAGTAGACTGGATGACAGCCTAAAGAAAAAGATAAAGGAACAGGGACTGAGAAATTCGTGTATACTGACGATAGCACCGACAGGTTCTATATCTTCTATGGCGGGTGTCAGCGGCGGCATAGAACCTATATTTGCACTAAGCTACACGAGAAGATCTGAATCCTTATCTATGGAAAACTTCGAGGTTTTAGATCCTATAGTTAAAGCGTACATGGACAAGCATAACATAAAAGACAAAAAAGATCTCCCAGGTATCTTCGTTACAGCTCATAAGATAGACCCGTTCTTCAGGGTAAAGATGCAGGCGACCGTGCAGAAACACATAGATTCGTCCATCTCATCGACAGTGAACCTGCCTTCGAGTGCGGACAAGGCGACTGTAAATAAGATATATCTGGAAGCATGGAAACTAGGATGCAAGTCCATAACGGTTTATAAAGAGGGATCTAAACGCGATATTTTGAAGTCCAATGATGAGGAGGAATCAACCGATGATAAAGCAGACGGAATCAATAAGATCGTTGAAGAAGAAAGGCCTTACATACTCACTGGCACGACGGTCAAGCTCAGCACACAACAGGGCAACTTGTACGTTACCATAAACAAGAACGATAAAAACGAGATAAAAGAAGTGTTCCTAAGCATGGGCAAATCCGGCGAGACAGAGAAAAGCTACGCAGAAGCTATAGGCAGGTTGATAAGCTTATACCTGCAATCCGGAGGCAATGCGGCCAGGGTAATAAAGACCTTAAAAGGAATAAAAGGTGGCAGTTCAACGTGGTTCAACGGGATACAACTTTTCTCCGTACCAGACGCGGTGGCAAAGAGTATGGAGTTAGTAATGAACAAGAAAGACTTCAATGCACCGAGCTCAACCCTGCATGCAATAATAAACAAGGATGCATCGATAAAGTCCAATACATGCCCATCCTGCGGTCAGCACACTTTGATATTCGAGAACGGCTGCTACATCTGCAAGAGTTGTGGGTATACTAAATGCGAGTGAGGGTAATTTTTATCATAGTGAGTAGGAAAACTACGACTCTAATCGCAGGATGAAAGCGAACGCAAAAATTAAAACATGAATAGCAATAGCGGTAATGTCACGGCGAGAAAAGCTATTAAAATGGGAAGAGGCATCAAAATAGATGGAAATTGAAGTTATAGAAAAAACAGAGGACTCTATTAAATTTAGGGTGAAAGGGGGCTCACAATCGATATTGAACCTCCTAAAGGAAGAAGCAGACTCTGTTTCAGGGGTCACATTTGCAGGTTTTGTTATGGAGCACCCTCTGGAAAAGTCATCGGTCTTTATGCTTAAGACCGAAAGCAAGGACGCAGAGAAAACGTTCAAGAAAGTACTTGAAAAGACCGAAGACGACGTAAAGAGTGCGAAGAAGCAGATACTTGGCCTGTTTTGACTGGCATCTAACTTATGGCCGAATACAGACGTTTCCTTAGCGATACTCTGAAGGGTAAAAATTACCTATCGATAGCTCTATACATAGTAGTATTCTATCTTGTTTTTGTCTATGTAGCTTTGCCCGCAGTCTATGCTTTCACTCCCATATCCTACCTAAGTGCAGTGGTATCAGGCAGCATGTCACACGACGTTTCAACGATACAGCTTACATATTATAACTGGCTTTACCAACACGGTTTTAACTCTTCCACTATATCAAAATGGCCTTTTCAAAACGGAATAAGCATAGGCTCCTTTGTGATTGCATATAAAGCGTCCCCGTCTCAGATAAAGGTAGGCGATGTGATAATCTACAAGGTTAACTACGAAGGCATAAAGGAAGACGTGATACACCGAGTAATAAACGAAACTGATATAAACGGGACGTATTATTACACCACAAAGGGCGATGCAAACCCTGTGTCTTATCCATTCGAGATAGACATACCGTACTCTTCAGTAATAGGCAAAGTCGGGACGGTGATACCTTATCTTGGATACCCGAGGTACGCACTGTATGTATTGGGCAATCTTATATAACAGGGACTTCAATAGTCAATTACAAAACTACCTCAAGCAAGCATTATCCGTAAACTAGAGAGCGATCTCGAATGTCTCTCCGTTTTCTTTTACATCCGAGTCCGATGTGATATTCCCGTTGGAAAAGCTTAGTTTCACAGTATTTCTGTTTAAGAGCAAAGTCCTCTCTGCCTTCAAGGATTTATCGGGCTTCCTTATGCGTATCTTATGAGCGGGCAGGTCTACGTCTATCCCTAGTATGAACCTGTCCATTACGTATGGTATCATGCCTACGGACCATGCCTGTGAAGGACATCCTTCCGGCTTTCCGTCCGGCTGGTATATCTCGTTTATCCTAGACGAGCACTGCGCATTTAGATTACCCGCTAGTGCAGCTGCGCATTTCTCCGCGAGCCCCATCATGCCAGCTTCGTAAGCGGCTCCGCACAGCATGGTCGTCGTGAAAGGCCAAACCGATCCAGTATGGTACCCTTTCGGATCGAAGATTTTGTCGGATCTGGCTACGCTTGTGACGCCGTATTCGCACAGAAGGTTTTTTTCCACGTTCTCTAATATTAATTTGGTGGTCTCATAATCCGATACTCTGTAAAACGGCAGGAACAGCTGGTTTACCGAGTTAACATCGGAATTAAGCTGGTCCGAAACATAGCCATCCTTTGTGTATCTTTTTATACCTGACAACAGCCCAGATAGCCTCGATACAGCCCAGGTCGAATCACCGCCTATCAAAGCCAATAATTCTTCCGCACAGTCGAAAGCTTTCGCCCAAAGAGCCTGTATCTCTATAGAATACTCTCTATCGAGCGTGTCCATCCATGTGAGCCGCCCTCTATCATGTATAAGACCGTTCTCTATGGCATCGTCCCCCACTTTAAGCAGTGTTTTGACCCCTTCAGACACGCTCTTTACAAAATCAGCATCGCCTGTCCATTTGTAATACTCGTACAGGTTTATTATGAAAAGAGGCGGGACATCCATCGCATGGAGTGGAAAGCGCGCTGTAGTGGGTTTTGCAGGTTTGTCTTTCTGCTTCGGCACGGTCAGTTGATTATCGTCAATGAAATTTGGCAACCCATATGGATCTATAATAGAGGCTATCCTGCTGAGTACAGCTTTAACGAAGCTAGGGTTGTTTATGGATAGGAACGACGGCAATACGAAGAGAGCGTCTCTCAACCAGAACTGGTTGAAAAACGGGAAGCCTGCATAGATTTCTTTATTGGTGAAACTAGCGAACGAATACAGCGCATCTATAGATGATTTTAGTAGTTCAGCTCCAAACACGCTGTTAGGTCCGGCATGCGAGTAAACGCTGCTTATTAGGCTGTTGTACTCCTTTACTTGGGACATCTTGTTCTTGAAGGTCTTATAAGCCGTTTCATTATCCATGTCTTTTGTGGAAAGAATAATGCTGAACTCTTCGCCGGCTTTAACTTCTGCTTTTATCGTACCCGGAACGTATTTGTTCTGCATAGAAGCGTCGTCGAAATATTCGCTGAATCCCTTGCTTCTGGCATATACACCAGGAGAGTGCACGCCATAATATTCATTCGCGTGGAATACACCAGTATTATATACAACGTATGCATGCCTGTCAGAATAGGAGATATCTACTTTTTTCCCTCCTTCATTTAGAGAGTATCTTTTATCCGGTGAATATCCTTCCCCCCTGTTTCTTATGTTCACGCCAAACTCGAATTCTATGTCTGAATCGAACGTTGGTTTCAATGTCACAACCACGAACCCGTCAGCGCAGACCGTTTCCTCGGTGATGTTCCCTAAAGGAGTAACGAATCTAAGTGTGGAATACTGAGAATCATAAAAGTCGAATTCCTTCGAATTAGAAGAGGAGAGGAAGACGCCGTTGACTTTGAACGCAAAATAATCAAAGTATTTTGTGTCTTTTTTCCATATGCCGCACCACTTCGAGCCAAATTCACCGTTGTTGAACCTAAACAGGAACGTACCATTGTTCGACAGCACGTGTACTTTGTCGTCCATATTATATTACATTTAACTATCTTTGTAAATTTATAGAGCATTCAAAACGCTTAAATAGTAGTCTGTAGTTAAAAAATGATATGATAATAAATTACCTGATAACCAACATAAAAGCGCACAGAGAAAAGTCTATATCGGCGGAGACTCAAATAGGGATCGCTAATAATATAACCGTCACCGACGTAGAAAGAGACGATAAATTTAAGATCCTAAAGTTCACGTTCAAATTCGAGGCTGCATTCACCGGCAACGGCTCCGATGATATAGGCAAGATAGTGATAGAAGGGTTCATAGCTTACACTGGCGATAATATGGACAAGATATACAGCAAATGGGAAGAAGAAAAGAAATTGGATGAATCAGTGACCGAAGAGATATTGCAGGCTAGTCTTAACATAAGCATACTCGAAGCTATGTCCATAGCTAAGATGTTGCAGTTGCCTTCGATACTGCCTCTTCCTAAAATATCTCCAGCTCCTGGAGAAGAAAAGAACGAAAAGAAAAAGAAGTAGTATCCTTAAAATCTTTTTTCTGCCGTATCCAGTGTTAGTCTGCGCAACCTTTTTAAATTGGCGATGAATAACCAAAATATGGATAATCCGACCCATATAGCTAAAAAACGCAGCCAAGCGGCATTGGATTTTCTGCTGAGTTGGGGTTGGATAATCGCTGTGGTCGTCATAGTCATAGGGGTATTGTTCGAATTAGGGATATTTTCAGTTCCTTCACAATCTACTTTAATAAACGGGTTCAGCGGTCTTAAGGTTAGTCAGGCTTCGTCTAACAGCTCGCTTCTTGTGATACAGGTCAGGAATGATTTCGGCTCCGGAGTGACTATAAACGGCATAACAGCTTTCATAAATGGCAGGACGTTCTCTAATCTAGATTGCCAATCTTCTCAGCTTTCGCCTAGCGCAGAATCTCTTTGTAGAGTGCCTATACAAACACCTTCAGGTTCGTATACACTATCCCTTGTCATCAACTACAGTCCTATAGGTTCGAGCGAGTATCTTACTTCCAACGGTACCATCTCTGGTACTACCTATACAGGCAGCCTGCCGCTTAACAACCAGACAATGGTCTTTTCAGAAAGGAACCTGCCCGCCGGAACGCAGTGGTCGGTAACTATAGGTTCTGATACGAACACTTCTACAGTGCCATCCTCCGGGAATGGAGTGATATCATTCAACCTTCCGTTCGGAACGTACAGCTACACAATCGGGGTTCCTTCTATCTCGGGATGTACTAATCTTCAGAGCAGTCCGTCTGCCGGTACGATAAGTACTGGCTCCACAAAGATCGTGCAGTTTTATGCTCCGCAGGGATGCACGACTACATTCTCGGAATCTGGTATTCCGTCAGGATACAGTTGGGACGTTGCATACGGAGATTACGGTGTAAAGAGCAATTCTGCAGGCAACAGCATAACATTCAGTACTCCTTTGGGCGCTGCACAGATGTATTCGAATGCAACAGTCCTTGGGTTAAACTGTCAGTCATCGCGTGTTTTGGTCTCCATAGGTTCGAGCAAGGCTTTCTTTTACTGGACGTGCAACACG